>JAPOPO010000401.1 GCA_026712885.1 Rhodospirillales bacterium
ACGCCTGCAACCGCGATCCCAGACCGTTCCGCTGGACCAAGTCCGCCGACGATATCCTCGCCTCCATCGACCGCTTCTGCCGGAGAACACTCAACGTCCACGATAAAGTTGAATAGAAACTTCTGAATCAGGACACTAGCCGGGATCTCTCACTATGGTTGCGGCCGCCCTAGGCGGCGCGTGGACCGCGTCGGGTCACCAGAAAGAGTCCGGCGAAGAGCAACGCAAGCGCACCCCAGATGTAGACGCTGTGACTCTCGGCCAGGATCAGGATGCCCCAGCCGATCCCCGCCAATGTCGCGACATAGTTCTGAGTCGAGAAAAAGACCGGCCCGGCGCGCCTGACGATCTCCAAGAGCAAATAGAAGAAAGCGGCGTTGATCAGGATTGCGCCAACCTGCGCCCAGTCGCTGTCGTTCATCGGGCCGGAGAAGAACCACCACTGCCCGGTGCCCGCCATGAAGGGAAAGACCATGATCGACGAGGCGAAGAGCAGCCCGCTCCCCATCGTGACCGAATCGCTATCTGCCGGAGCGAGGCGTGCGGCGGCGATCGTGCCTGAGGCGTAGCTCACCGGGACCAACAAACTGAGCAGCACCCAGCCGGCCATGTCGGATTCGGGCAGACTCGTCTCCGGCAGGACCACCAGCAGCACGCCGGCGAGCCCGAGGGAGATTCCGCCGATTCTGAGCCAGCGAAAACGATCCATCGCGAGCGCCAGCGCCAGGATGTAAGTGATGGTCGGGCTGAGCGTCCCGCCCAGGCTGATCACTCCGGCCGGCAGCTTGGGCGCAATGAAAGCCAAGAGAACGAAGGGAAAGGCGAGCGTGAAGAAGCCGATCACGAAATAGCCCCTGATGTAGGGCCAGGTGAGGCGCGGGCGCCGGCGAAGCACACCGGCAAACAGCAACAGGACGAGACCCGCGCCGAGGGTCTGCCAGAAGACGTAGGCGAAGAACGGGATACCCCCGGTGACCGCGATCTTGTTGGCCGAGAAGATCAGCCCGAACGTGGCACCGCAGACGATGAGCAGAGCGAACGAAACCAGTCGGTGTCGAAGCGGCGGCGGCGCGGGCTCCTGCACGGTCGTCGGCTCGCCAGGCGCCATATCGCTCACCATGCCGTTGCCGAGAGACCATAGCACGCTGCGGCGCGGCGGCCGGAGCCGTCACGGCCTGCTGATTTATGCAATTAGCTCACAGCGTTGCACGAATTTGGAATCGGTTCGCGTAACTCTGTTTTCGCGGCGCATCTTTGGCCGCGGCCCTTAGATGTCGAGGAAGCTCCGCAGCTTGCGCGAGCGCGAGGGGTGCTTCAACTTGCGCAGAGCCTTGGCCTCGATCTGGCGGATGCGCTCGCGCGTGACCGAGAACTGCTGGCCGACCTCCTCGAGGGTGTGGTCGGTGTTCATGCCGATACCGAAACGCATACGGAGCACGCGCTCCTCCCGCGCGGTGAGGCTCGCCAGTACTCGCGTCGTGGCCTCGCGCAGGTTGGATTGAATTGCCGCGTCCACCGGCAGCACCGCGTTCTTGTCCTCGATGAAGTCGCCGAGGTGGCTGTCCTCCTCGTCACCGATCGGCGTCTCCAGGCTGATCGGCTCCTTCGCGATCTTCATCACCTTGCGCACTTTGTCGAGCGGCATGCCCAGCCGCTCGGCCAACTCCTCGGGCGTGGGCTCCCGCCCGATCTCGTGCAGCATCTGGCGCGAGGAGCGCACTAGCTTGTTGATCGTTTCGATCATGTGCACGGGGATGCGGATGGTGCGTGCCTGGTCTGCGATGGAGCGCGTGATCGCCTGGCGGATCCACCAGGTGGCATAGGTGGAGAATTTGTAGCCGCGCCGGTACTCGAACTTGTCCACCGCCTTCATCAGACCGATGTTGCCCTCCTGGATCAGGTCCAGGAATTGCAGGCCGCGGTTGGTGTATTTCTTGGCGATCGAGATCACCAGGCGGAGGTTGGCCTCGACCATCTCCTTCTTGGCCTGGCTCGCATCTCGTTCGCCCTTCTGCACGATGGCGACGATTCGCTTGAACTCGGTGGGCTCCAGCCCCGTGTTCTGAGCCAGCGCCATGATGTCCTTGCGGATCACGACGATTTCGGTGCGCTTCTCCTTGGCGAAGCGCTTCCAGCCTTCATCCTTGAGCCGGCCGACCCGCGAGAGCCAGCGCGGATCAAGCTCGCGCCCGACATAGTGCTTCAGGAATCTCTCGCGCGAGACGCCGCTCCTCGTGGCGAGGCGGAGCAGCCTCCCCTCGTGGGTCATCAGGCCGCGGTTGAGACCATAGAGTTCGTCGACCGCCGCCTCGATGCGATTGTTGTGGAGCCGCACGCCCTGCATGAGCTCAACGAGCTCGCGCTTGAGCCTGTTGTAGCGACGGGTCTGCGACTCGGTGAGCGTCTCGTTCTTCTGCGCGAGTTCCAGGCGCTGGTCCTGAAGACGACGGAACTTCTTGTAGGCGGCCGCAATCGCGTCGAAGGTCTCGATCACCTGGGGCCGAACTGCCTCCTCCATCGCCGACAGGGAGACGTTGCCCTCGTCGAAGTCCTCTTCGCTCTCGCTCTTCTCTGTGCTGGCAGCGCCGTCGGCGTTCCCTGTCCCGTCGGCAGCCGGTACCGCGTCATTGGCCGATTCGCCGTCTGCAGCCTTGGTCGCATCGGCGCGCCCCGCAGCTTCCGGCCCCCCGCCGTAGGTCGCCTCGAGGTCGATCACGTCGCGAAGCAGCAGCGTTTCCTCACGCAGCGCGTCGCGCCATTCGATGATCGCACGCATGGTCAGCGGGCTCTCGCAGATGCCGCCGATCATGGCCTGCCGCCCGGCCTCGATTCGCTTGGCGATGGCGATCTCGCCCTCGCGGGAGAGCAGCTCCACGCTCCCCATCTCGCGCAGATACATGCGCACCGGGTCGTCGGTGCGGCCGAGGTCTTCTTCGCCGACCGTCGCGGGGGTGGCGGCCGGCGCCGCTTCCGGCTGTCCCTCGGTGGTGTTCTCCTCGGATTCCTCGCTCTCGATAACGTTAATGCCCATTTCGGAGAGCATCGTCATCGTGTCCTCGATCTGCTCCGAGTTCACCTCGTCGGAGGGGAGCGCCTTGTTGAGCTCGTCGTAGGTGACGTAGCCGCGCTCCTTGCCGCGCGCGACCATCTTGCGCACGGGCGCGGTAAGAGAATCGAGGATCGGGCTGTCGGCCGGCTCCTCGGTGCGTTCGGTGGTTTCGGCCTGTTTGACGGGCTTCGTCGCCATGCGGCTCGTTCCTTTCCGGACCTCGGGATCGGGCAGGCTCCGCTCGGGCTCGCGCACGCGCTGGACCCAGCGGACGGTTCGGGGCGCACCTGCGCCTCTCGCGCCCGATTGGGGTGATGTGGGGTCGGGGGCCTCCGGGTCAAGCCTCCCCTGCATTAAACAGTCTGAAAAACCCGCGGCCGGGTGTCAAGCGCGCTGCGACTGGCGGCATAGCAGTGCCGATACGGCCGTGCGTGCCGCTAAGCCCCGCTTGCCCTCGGCGCGACACCCAAATCCGGTAAGTCCGTCTCCGCCTTGGCGGTCTCTTGCAGACGCAAAATGCGTTCACGGGTTTGCTGCCACGTCTCTTCATCGATGTACGCACCCTCGGCTTCAGCCCTCGCCGCCTGCTCTTCGAGTCGTTGGTGCTGCCTATTCAGGGCGTCGGCGAATAATTCACGCGCGTGGTCGATGCTGGCCGGCCTATCGAGAACATGCGCGCTCTGCCCCACCAGCTCTTCGACCACGCCGTCCAGCCCCTTCCCGGCGAGTGCCGCGCGCAGGTCCGCACTCTCCGGTTCGGGCCCTGACTCGGCCCAGTCGATCAGCGCGGCCACGACAGCGGCGAAACGCGGGGTTTCCAGGTGGAGCCCGGCCAGCGCTTCGTGCTGCTCCATCGCCAGCGCAGGGAAGTTGAGCAGGATCTGAAGCAGGGCGCGCTCGCGCGGCTGCGTCGTACCCTGCCCGCCGGGGCCGAGTGCCTCACCCCGCCGCACCGGCGACTCGGGCATCGCGGGCGATGGCGCACCGCCCTGCCGCCGCCCCTGCCACGGCAGCCGCAGACGGTGGCGAAACTCCTCCATATAGCGGAAGCCGAGATCGCTGTCGGGAATGCGCGCGACTTGGTCCTGCAGCTGCTTGTGCGCCCGCGCGCGCGCCTCCGGCGTGTCGAGCGAGCGGCCGCCCGACGCCATTTTCCAGAGCTGGTCGGAGAAGGGAATCGCGGCGCCGACGATCTCGGCCATCGCTTGCCGACCGCGGTCGCGCACCATCGTGTCGGGGTCCTGACCTGCGGGGAGCGTCGCAAACCGCAGTGAGCGTTTCGCGCTGAGCTTGGACAGGGCCCGCTCGACGGCGCGGGCGGCGGCGCGGGCGCCTGCCTCGTCGCCGTCGAAGCAGAGCACCGGCTCCTCCGCGAGCCGCCACATCGACTCCAGCTGCTGCTCGGTGAGGGCGGTGCCGAGCGGCGCCACTGCCCGGGCGATGCCCGCCTGGTGCAGCGCGATCACGTCCATGTAGCCCTCGACCGCGATCACCCGGTTGGCCTTGCGGGCAGGGCCAGCGGCGAGGTGGTAGCCGTAGAGCAGGCTGCCCTTGGCGAAGAGCGGGGTTTCCGGCGAGTTGAGATACTTGGGCTGGCGCTCGCCCAGCGTCCGGCCGCCGAAGGCGACGACCCGCCCGCGGCGGTCGCAGATGGGAAAGATCACCCGCCCGCGGAAACGATCGTAAGGGGACCGGTCGTCGTCAGGCGTGACGATGAGTCCGGCTTCGAGCAGCATCGCCTCGGTGATGCCGTCTTTCTCCAACGCGGTGCGGAGGGCGTTGCGGCTGTCCGGCGCAAAGCCGAGCCGGAAGTGCGCGCGCGTCGCCTCGTCCACAGCGCGCGCGTCGAGATAGCGCCGTGCCGCCGCGCCGCGCGTGCCCTTGAGCTCGCTTTCGAACCAGGCAGCAGCGGCCTCCATCACGCCAAATAGCGAGTGCCGCTCCTTCTCCCGGACTGCGGCTTGCGGATCTCGCGCGGGGAGCGCCAGGCCCGCATCGGCCGCCAGGCGCTCCACCGCCTCGGGGAACGGCAGGCCCTCGTCCCGCATGAGGAAGCCGATGACGTCGCCGTGGGCGCCGCAGCCGAAGCAGTGGAAGAAGCCCTTCTCCTCGTTGACGGTGAAGGAGGGGGTCTTCTCTTTGTGGAAAGGGCAGAGCCCGATGAATTCGCGCCCGCGGCGCACCACCCGCACGCGCTTGCCGATCACGCCTTCCAGAGGAACGCGTGCACGGACTTCGTCCAGAAATTGCGGTGGGAACGTCATCCCCTCACGCCCGGCTGAGTGCTCATCATGGCCCGGATCGCGCCGGTTTCCCAGCCCTTGCAACTCATATGGGGCGGATCCTTGCCCGTCCGCTGACTTGGCGGCAGCGGGCCCCGCCGGATCAGCTGGAAGCGAGAAGTTCCTTCACCAGCCCGCTCGCCTTGGCGAAGTCCATACGACCTGAATACTTCTCCTTCAGGCACGCCATCGTCCGGCCCATGTCCTTGATCGTGCTGGCATTTAGGTCGTTCACGACGCCGCGCACGGCCGAAACCAGATCCTCGCCCTCGATCGCCGGCGGCAGGAAGGTCCGAATCACGACGATCTCCTCGGCCTCACGCTCGGCGAGGTCGATCCGCCCACCCCGTTCGTACTGCTCGATGCTCTCACGCCGCTGGCGAATCATCGTCTGCAACAGGGCCAGAATCTGGCCGTCGTCCAGCTGGCCGTTCCCCTTGCCGCGCTCGGCAATGTCGCGGTCCTTGAGCGCCGCCAGGATCAGCCTGATGGTCGCTACCCGGCAAGGCTCGCGCGCCTTCATCGCGTGCTTGAGCGCGTCCTCCAGCTGCGGTCGCAGCATGGGCAGTCTCCCCCTCTCGGAATGGCACGGACTATAGGCACCCCGGGTTGGCGATCAACGACGATTCGCCCTTGACAAGAATCTCGTTTGCCGGCGGGACCTTCCGACGACGGATTTGGGCACCCGGGCTGCCGTTAATTGAGAATTGGGGACTATGCTTGACCCCGGCAAGGCCCCGACTACACTGCGCGCACCTTCGAGTCTGCACGCACCATGAGTCGGACAGAGCGGCGACAGGTCGCGGCTGGTCCGCGGGAATTTCGATGTCAGGGACCGGATCGCCTACCGCTACTGCGGCGCTCGCGCTCGCCGACGGAACGGTGTTTCGCGGCCGCGGCTTGGGCGCTCAGGGCGAAGCCGTCGGCGAAATTTGCTTCAACACCGCGATGAGCGGCTACCAGGAGATTCTGACCGACCCCTCCTACGCCGGGCAGATCATCACCTTCACCTTTCCCCACATCGGCAACGTCGGGACCAACGAAGACGACCTGGAGTCGGGCTCTCCGGCGGCGCTGGGGCTCGTGCTCCGCGCCGACGTTACCGAACCCTCCAACTGGCGCGCCGTACAGCACCTTGAAGGCTGGCTGGAGCGGCGCGGCCTCATCGGCATCGCCGGCGTCGATACCAGGCGGCTGACCCGGCTGCTCCGCACGGGCGGCGCGCAGGACGGCGCGCTCGTGCACACGTCCGAGCCCGAGGGCATCGACGAGGCCGCACTCACCGCCAAGGCCCGCGCCTGGCCGGGGCTCGAAGGCATGGACCTCGCCAAGGAGGTTTGCTGCCGCCAGGCCTACGGCTGGACCGAAACCACCTGGGATATCGAGACCGGCGCTTACGGTGCTCTCGCCAAGCCACGCCACCGTGTGGTCGCGGTCGATTATGGCGCCAAGCGGAACATCCTGCGCTCGCTCGCCGCCGCAGGCTGTGATGTCACTGTCGTGCCCGCCACGGCAGACGCAGACACGATCCTCGCCCATGATCCCGACGGGATCTTTCTCTCGAACGGGCCGGGGGATCCCGCCGCGACCGGCGAATATGCGGTGCCGGTCATCCAGTCGCTCATCGCGAGCAAGCTGCCGATCTTCGGCATCTGCCTTGGCCATCAACTGCTTGCGCTCGCGCTCGGTGCCGAGACCAGGAAGATGCCCTTCGGTCATCGCGGCGCCAACCATCCGGTGAAGGAGCTGGCGACCGGGCGGGTCGAGATCACCAGCCAGAACCACGGCTTCGAGGTCATGGCCGACTCGCTCCCCCGCGGCGTCACGGCCACCCATGTCTCTCTTTTCGACCGCACGCTCGAAGGCCTTGCCGTCGACGACCGGCCAATCTTCTCGGTCCAGTACCATCCAGAGGCGTCGCCCGGCCCGCAGGATGCCCAGCATCTCTTCGACCGGTTCATCGCGATG
>JAPOPO010000375.1 GCA_026712885.1 Rhodospirillales bacterium
CACGCTTACACGCGGGCGCTGATCGACGCCGAGCCCAAGGGTCAGCCGCTCGCGGTGGAGGGCGCCGCGGAGGAAGTCGTCGCCTGCGACGACCTCAAGATCCACTTCCCGATCAAGGCCGGCGTCCTGCGCCACACGGTCGACCACGTGAAGGCGGTGGACGGCGTCACGCTCTCGATCCGCGAAGGGCAGACCGTCGGCATCGTCGGCGAGAGCGGCTCCGGCAAGACCACGCTGGCGCTGGCGCTGCTGCGGCTGATATCGAGCGACGGCCCCATCACCTTCGAGGACCGCTCGATCCAGGGCCTCACCTTCAAGCGCATGCGGCCGCTCAGGCGCCGCATGCAGATCGTCTTCCAGGACCCCTTCGGCTCGCTCAGCCCACGCATGACCGTGCGCCAGATCATCGAGGAAGGGCTCAAGCTGCACCGGCTCGCGAACGGCGACGGCGCGGGCGATCCGGTCGCCGCCGTGCTGGACGAGGTCGGGCTCGAACCCGCGATGCAGGACCGCTACCCGCACGAGTTCTCGGGCGGCCAGCGCCAGCGCATCGCGATCGCCCGTGCGCTGGTGCTGAAGCCCCGCCTGGTGGTGCTGGACGAGCCGACGTCCGCGCTCGACATGTCGGTGCAGGCCCAGATCATCGACCTGCTTCGCGACCTCCAGGCGCGCCATCGCCTCGCCTATCTCTTCATCAGCCACGACCTGAAGGTGGTCCGCGCGCTCTGCCACGAGGTGATCGTGCTGCGCGACGGCATCGTGGTGGAGACCGGGCCGACCGAGGCGATCTTCGAAGCGCCCCAGACCGCCTACACCCAGGCGCTGCTCGCCGCGGCGCTGGACCTCAAGGCAACGGAAACCGGCGCCGTCAGGATGTAGGCGGGCGGTCGCGATGGCCTACGCGAGTGCGAGCGTCAGGCCCTCACTCTCGAATCGGCGAAAATCCCGCTCGTTGGTGGTTGCAATAGGCGCATTCTCGGCAATCGCCGTTGCCGCAATCATGCAGTCCGCGAACAGCTTGCGTCTCCGACCCGAGATATTGAACAAGCGCGCTGCAATCTCCGCGTGAGCAGGCGCAAAGTCGATGTGATGGTCAATGATGCCGGTCGCGAATTCCAATTCGGACGGCTCAAGGGGGCCTGAGAGGAACTCCATCCAGGCGACGGCGCTCATCGCCAGGGTTTCGTCAGCGTCGATCCACGCCTCGAGTGCACGCTCTTCGGACGATCCGGTCGGAAATGCCCTGATCAGAAAGCTCGTATCAAGATGGATCATCGAATTCGGACAAGCGCTTGCGCCAGGCCGCGTCACGTGTGGCCCGAATCTCCCGTTCCCAGGCGGCGAGATCGACGCCGCGGCGTTTCACGGAGGCTTGCAGTTGCCTCAGGGCTTCCAGCTTTCTGCGCGCGCGCGGGCTTTTTTCCTCTGCCGCCGCGCGGATAGCGCGGCGCAGCACCTCGGACTTGGACACGTTCCAGCGGCGCGCCAGCGACTCCAGCGTGCGCACGGTCTCGACATCCAGCGAATAGGTCGATTTGATCGTTGTTACGGCCATAACACTAAGTATGGCCGTACTCTGATCGTGTCAAGCCAACGGGTCAGGAGCCGGCGAAATATCGCTCCAAAACGCCGAGGTAGATGTCCGCGAGCCGTTCTATGGCCTCCACGGGCACGCACTCGTCGGTGCGGTGCATGGTCCGGCCGATCAGGCCGAACTCGGCGACAGGGCAGTGATCCTTGATGAAGCGGGCGTCCGAGGTGCCGCCTGTGGTGCTGAGCGCGGGCGTCATGCCGGTCACTGCAGCGACAGAGTCGGCGATGATCGTGCTGAGCGCGCCCGGCGGGGTGACAAAGGCCTCGCCTGAGACCTCGGTCGCGAGCTCGTAGGGCTTGCCGGCTACATCGAGGCACGCGCGGATGGTGCGCTCGAGGCTCGCGCCGGTGTGGCGGTCGTTGAAACGGACGTTGAAGCGCGCCGCCGCCGTGCCCGGGATGACGTTCGTTGCCTCGTTGCCGACGTCGATGGAGGTAAGCTCCAGCCGGCTCGGTTGGAAGTGATCCGTGCCTTCGTCCAGTTCCAACGCAATTAGCGCGTCGAGTAGGGCGACGAGCCGTGGCAGGGGATTGTCCGCCAGCGCCGGATAGGCCACGTGCCCCTGGCGGCCGGCGACCCGGAGCGTGCCGTTGAGGCTGCCGCGCCGGCCGATCTTTACCATCTCGCCGACCTCGTCGGGGTTGGTCGGCTCGCCCACCAGGCAGGTGTCGAGCGTCTCACCGCGGTCTGCGAGCCAGTCCAGCACCTTGCGCGTGCCGTTGACCGCCGGCCCCTCCTCGTCGCCGGTGATCAGCAGGCTGATGGAGCCTGAGCCGGCACCGGCCGAGCCGAAGCGCGCCACGGCAGCGACGAAAGCCGCAATCGCCCCCTTCATATCGCTCGCGCCGCGACCGTAGAGGATGCCGTCCTCCACGCGCGCTGCGAAGGGCTCGCGGGTCCAGCCTGCGAGATCGCCTGTCGGCACCACGTCGGTATGGCCCGCGAAGCAGAAGTTGGGCGCGCCTTCGCCCCGTCTTGCATAGAGGTTGTCGACCGGCGCGGTCCCCGGCTCCTCGAAGGGCAGGCGATGGCAGGTGAAGCCGAGCGTCTGGAGCGCGCCCTGGAGCACGTCGAGCGCACCGCCGTCCGCCGGCGTGACGCTCTCGCAGCGGATCAGGGCGCGGGCGAGCGCCAGCGGGTGCGCGAGCGCCTCGGCGCTCGCTGGGTCTTCCGTGCTCGCCCCGTTCAATTGCGAAGTAGCTCGTTGATCGAGGTCTTGGCCCGCGTGCCCGCGTCCACCCGCTTGACGATCACCGCGCAATAGAGGCTGGGGCCGGGCGATCCGTCCGGCAGCGGCTTGCCCGGCAGCGAGCCGGGCACAACGACGGAATAGGACGGGATGCGCCCGCTATGGACCTCGCCGGTCTCGCGATCGATCACCCGCGTCGAGGCGCCGACATAGACGCCCATCGAAAGAACCGCGCCCTGCTCGACGATGACGCCTTCGGCCACCTCGCTGCGCGCGCCGACGAAGCAGTCGTCCTCGATGATCACCGGGTTCGCCTGGAGCGGCTCCAGCACGCCGCCGATCCCGGCGCCGCCGGAGATGTGGCAGTTCTTGCCGATCTGCGCGCAGCTCCCCACCGTGGCCCAGGTGTCGATCATGGTGCCGCTATCCACGTAGGCGCCGATGTTCACGAAGGAGGGCATCAGCACCACACCGGGCGCCACGTAGGCCGAGCGCCGCACGATCGCACTGGGCACTGCACGGAAGCCCGCCTCTTGAAACCGGGCCTCGTCCCAGCCCGCGAACTTGGACGGCACCTTGTCGTACCAGGGCGTATCCACCCCCGGACCCCCCGGAATCGTCGCCATGTCGTTGAGCCGGAAGGAGAGCAGCACCGCCTTCTTGAGCCACTGGTTGACGATCCACCCGTCGTCGCGCTTCTCGGCGACACGCGCCTCGCCGGAATCGAGCAGGGCGAGCGCGGTCTCTACCGCCTCCGCCGCGGCACCGCCGCTCGTGGGCGAGAGCGCGTCGCGCTGTTCCCAGGCGGCCTCCACCGCGCGCTCGAGGTCTACTGTGTTCACGGGCCACTCCCTATGTTCTTCGCTTCAGCCGCCCGTGCCGTCCGGCGCGGGCAGCGCGGCGAGCCAGGCGGAAAGGTCGTCGGTCACGTAGTCGGGCGTGATCTGGTCGGCGTTGGACGACGCCCAGGCGCTGTCGTTGCGCACCCAGACGGTGGCCATGCCGAGCGCGGCGGCCGGCCCTAGGTTGCGCAGGATGTCCTCGAAGAAGATGGCGTGCGTGGGCTCGACGTCATGCACGTCCGCGAGCCGCGCATAGGCTTCGGGATAGGGTTTCGGCACCCAGTCGGCCGCCTCGATGTCGTAGATGTCGCTGAAATGGTGACCGATCCCGAGCCGCGCCATCACCCGCTTCGCATAAGGCGCGTCGGCGTTGGTGAACACCAGCTTGCGGCCGGGCAGCCGGCCCAGCGCCGCCTCCAGCGCTTCGCTCGGCGCGATCGGCGAGAGATCAATGTCGTGCACGTAGTCGAGAAAGGGTGCGGGGTCCATGTCGTGCTTGAGCATGAGGCCGCGCAGCGTGGTGCCGTATTCGCGGAAGTAGCCCTTCTGCAGCCTGTGGGCCTCCTCCCGATCGACATCGAAGGCGGTGGCGATGAAGTCGCCGATGCGTTGGCTCACCTGGTCGAAGAGGCGCGAGCTCGACGGATAGAGGGTGTTGTCGAGGTCGAATATCCAGGTGTCGATGTGAGCGAGGTCGGCGCCGTTGGGTGCCGCGTGCGCGCCGTCGGTCAGTTGCATTGGCCGCTGGAGCCCTCCGCGCACACCTTGTTGCCGTCGATCCAGATTGCGCCGCTGAGGTCGGCCTTGAGAAAATCGGTGCCGTCGAGCCGGGCGCCGGTGAAGTCGACCCCTCGCAGGTCGGCACGGAAGAAGCGGGCACGGCGGAGATCGGCGCCCTCGAACGAGGCGCCCGAGAGGTCTGACTTGGTGAAGTCAGTGCCGATCAGGCGCGCGCCTGCCCAGCTCGTATCCTCCAGGACGGCGTCGGTGAACTTGGCACGCCGGCCGTCAACGGCACTGAAATCGGCTCCCGTGAGGTCCGAGCGCGCAAAGAAGCCTTCGCGCAGCGTGGCCCCGGCGAGATCGACGTCGACGAAGTTGCGGTTGTCGAGGAGGCAGCGTCGCCAATCGACACCGGGCTGCGGCGTATCGGTGCACGCGGCTTGCGCCGCCGGCAGCCCGAGCGCGAGCAGAAGCGCCGCCCCGATCAGGCCCGCCAGCACGACACTCCCTCGTCTCTTCATACCTGTTGCGGGCACTGCCTGGATGTATCCCGATGCGCCACTCAGTCGCTCTTTGGGCCCAGTCTGTCGCCGCCCTCGGGCTCGTCGGGCTCGTGATCGATCCGCTTGCCGTCCAGCGCGCCATCGCCCTGCGCCGCCTCGGCCTGCGTCATCTGTCTTTCCGCCTTGGTGCGCCCTGTCCGCGCACGGTTCGCTGCGCGTTGCTGCGCCTTCGCCGCCTTGTCGCGCTTCTTACGGAACTGATTCAGGTTGACGACATCGCCCATGACCAAAGGCCTTTCGGTACGCCGGCAAACGTGGTCTAAGAAACGCGGGGCCTCCCATCCGATCAGACCCGTCCGATCGAGAGGCAAGCCTAGACGAAATGATTGGGGCTGTTAACCGGAGTCGACCGGGCCGGCACCGATCCGGCAGAGCGCCCGTCCTCCCAGCCCCGAGGCATGGCCAACGGTGAAGTTCGTTTACGGCATCCTTGTCTTTCTGGCCGTCGCCGTCGCCGCCCTCTTTCTCGTGCCGTCGTTCCTGGATTGGGAGGGATTCAAGCCCGAGATCACCGAGCGCCTGGAGGCCGTCACCGGGCGCACGCTTGCGATCGACGGCCCGCTCGAGGTCTCGATCCTGCCCACGCCCACGCTCAAGGCGACCGATCTGCGGCTTGCCAACGTGCCGGGCGCGGCCAGCCCCGACATGGTGCGGATCGAGTCGCTCGATCTTCGGCTCGCGCTCGGGCCGCTCCTCGGCGGCGAAATCGCCGTTACGGGCCTTGAGATGACGGAGCCCGTGATCGAGCTCCAGCGCCTTGCAGACGGAAGACCCAATTGGCTCTTCGTGGTCGCGCGCGGACCGGCGACAGAGGAGGGGGCCCCAGGGGAAGCCGAAGACGGCTTCGAGCTGACCAGGCTCGATTCCGCGACGATCACGAACGGCACGATCGTCTATCGCCATGCCGACGGCAGGCCTCCCGAGCGGGTCGAGGGCATCGAAGCAACGCTCTCCGCCCGTACGCTCGACGGACCGTTCCGCGGGGAGGGCAGTTTAAGCGTGCGTGGCCGGCCCGTCGCGTTCCAGCTCGCGACGAGCACGCTCGGCGACGACGGCACCATGCCAATCTCGGTCGAGGCGATCTTCGGTGGTGAGCGGGGCCGCGCGCTGTTCGAGGGCACCGTGCGCGGCAATGGCGAGACCCCCGCGTTCGACGGCAACGTACGGGTCGAGGCGGCCGACCTGGGTGCCCTGCTGAGCGCGCTCGCCGTGGACCTCGGGACGCTGCCCGCAGCCCCCCTCGCCATCGAATTCGACGCCAAGGGGGCGCTCAGCCTGAACGCGGACTCGATCGCCACGCGCGAGCTTCAACTGCGTTTGGGCGAGAGTCAGGCGAGCGGCTCGCTCTCGTGGCAGGGCGGCGACGTGCCGCGTCTCGTTGCCGACATCGACCTCAACCGGCTCGACTTGGATCAGTTCCTGCCGGCCGAAGGCGGACCGCAGGCAGCCGGAGGCACCGGGCAATCCGACAAGGAGCCGCCGCTGGCCCCTCTGCAATCCATCCCCGATGATATCCGGCGGGTTATTCCGGGCGACATCGCGGCAGCCCTCGATCTCAAGATCGGCACCCTCACCTGGCGCGAGGGCGTCATTCGTCAGGCCCGGACGCAACTGGCGTTGGCCGACGGCACGGTCGCGATCCGGCAGGCCTCGGCGCTCCTGCCCGGCGGCACCCAGGTCCAATTCGATGGCCAGCTGACGCGAGGCGGCGATCGCCCGTGGCTCGACGGCGTGGCCGATATCGCGGCGGACGATCTGCGTGCCGTCCTCTCCTGGCTTGGCGTAGGTTTGGGCGATGTTCCGGCGGATCGGCTCCGTGTCCTGAGTGCGAGCGCCGATCTCTCTGCCAGTGGCAATCAGCTGGCGGCATCCAACCTCGACGTCAGGGTCGACAGCACGCGGATCGCCGGCAACGCGGTCATCGCAGCGGGCGAGCGGCTGCGCATCACCGCCGGCCTGGCCGTCAACGCGGTCAACCTGGATGCCTATATGCCCGCAACCGGCGACACGGTCGACGAGTCGCGGGAATCAGCGCAGGCCGCCGCAGGACCCGCTGGCGATGGTGCGTGGGCGGGGCTCGCCGATGTGGATGCCGCTGTCGCGCTCAAGATGGATGCGCTCACCTACGACGGCATGCGCCTGGCCGGATTGGAGCTCAACGCAGCCCTCGACGATGGCAACCTCGCCTTACGCCAGGCGCTGGTGGCGGACGTCGCCGGCGCCAGGGTCTCGCTGAAGGGCACCGCGCGCACGGTCTGGTCCGCGCCGGTCGTCGATCTCACTGTCGAGGGCGAGGCCGAGTCCCTCGAAAGCGTGGTCGCGCTGCTCGACATCGATCCCGAAATGCGTACCCAGGCGTTCGGCAAGATCGCCTTGAACGGCGCTCTCGCGGGCGATGAGGACTCGCTCTCGCTCGATTTCGCTCTTGCGGCCGGCACGGCAGAGGCGACGGTTCAGGGCACGATCGACGATCCGTTCGGCGCGCCCGCCGGCGCTCTCGCTCTCAGACTCCGCGCATCGGATGCCGCGGCGCTCGCCCGCGCCGCCGGGCTTACGCCGCCAGCCCCCGTCGCGCGGCTCGGCGCGTTATCCATCGACGGCGGCGTCGGCGGCGATCTCGAGTCTGTCGCAATCAATTTCAGTGCCGAGACCGCCGATGCAACGCTGATGGTCTCCGGCAATGTCACGGAATTGCTCACCGCCCCGGACTACAGCGTCGACGTCGATCTCGCTCATCCGCGTGGTGAGGCCCTGGTCGAAACCGTGATGGGCGAGGTGCCGGCGGGGGCCGCCCTCGGCGCCGTGCATGTCACCGGAAAGGCGTCGGGGAACCGGACGGTGGCGACCCTCGCCGGCATTGACGCCGCCATCGGCGAGAGCACGCTGACCGGTGACATCGTCCTCCGCCTGGACCAGGAGCCACCCGAGTTCCACGCCAATCTTCAGGCAGGCGCGCTCGATCTCGCCTGGGTAGGCGGCGGTCTCGCGGCAACGAATGGCAACGGGGGCGCCGGCATCGACGTCGCTTCACCGGAGTCCGCGCGCTGGTCCGACGAGCCCATCGACCTCGCGCTGCTCGATCGGCTCTCCGGCACGCTCTCGCTCGACGCCGAGGCGCTGATTCTCGGCCCCTACCGCATCGAGCACGCCGACGTCGACCTCTCCGCAGCCGATGGCACGCTGACGCTACGTTCGCTCGGCGGGCGGCTCTTCGAGGGCGCGCTGGAAGCCGACGGCAGCCTCAGCGCCGCGCCGGTGCCGGCCGGGCAAGCAGCAGTTCGGCTCGTCGATGCGAATATCGGCGCGATTTTGCGTGAGGCCGCAGGCGGCCGCGCGGTCTCCGGCAGCGCCACGATCGACGGATACTTCACCCTGCGCGGGCAGACCGAGCGTGAAATGGTCGAAAGTCTCGTCGGCCGCGCAACGGTCACCGGCAGCGAAGGCGCGGTCGAGGGCGTGGACGTGCCGGCGATCAGCCGCCAGATCGCCATGCTCTCCGAGGCCGACGCTCTCGACGACATCGTGAGCTTCGTAGACCAGGCGGAGCAAAGCCTCTCGAGCGGGCAAACGGCAATCCGTTCCCTCGAGGGTGTCGTACGGGTTCAAAACGGCCAGGCGCGCATCGACGGCTTCGAGATCGTCACCGACGGAGGCGTTGGCGACATCAGCGGCACCGCCGATCTGCCCGCCTGGCAGCTCGATCTCACCGCGCTATTCCGCCTGGCTGAGCATGGGGACGCTCCGCCGGTGGGCGTCAGGCTCGTAGGGCCGATCGACCGGCCGGAGCGCCACCACTTGATCGAGGACATGCAGGCCCATCTGGTCACACTCGGACTGCTTTCGCTCGCGGGCTCGCCCGACATGCCCAAGATCACGCTGCGCAAGGGCGCGAAAGCGGAACCGGGAACCGAGATTGACACGCTGCTCCGCAACGTGCTCGGCGATCCCGACGAGGCGGAGGACGCCGCGCCGGCCGAGGAGCCGGCGGTAGCGCACGAGGAATTGGGCGAGACAGGTGAAGCGACGGAGTCTCCGGCCTCGGATGATGCGGGGAGCGCTCTTCTGTCTCTGGACGACGTGCCGGACAGTCCTGTGGTGCTGGAAGAACTGCTGGAGGCCGAGCAAGTAGAAGAACTGGCGGGCCCGGAACATGTGGAAAAGAGGGAAGAGCTGCTGGAGATCGACGACGAGGAGCAGCCTGCGGTAGCGACTACGCCCGGCGAGACGGCGGCCGTGCCTCTGTCCGTCGGGGCAGTGCCCGAACCCCCGCCGGCGCCCGAGCGCTACCGGGGCGAGACCCTGCAAGACTTCGTCGATGATTTGTTAGGTGAGCCCGAATCTGCCCCGGACGCGAAGGAGCCCGAGCCTAGCCGGGAGGAGGCCCTGCAGGACTTTGTCGACGATCTGTTGGAGGAGCCTGAACCTGATCAAGGCGCGGTCCGCGAGGACGTCGTCGACGATCCAACGGAAGAGCCCCAGCCTGACCGGGACGTGAGGGAGGCTGAGGCTGAGCCTGACCCGGATGAGGACTTCCGGGACTTCGTCGACGATCTATTGAAGACCCTGGACGAGTAGGAGCCATCGGCGCGTTGTCCCGTTGTCAGACGCAGCAAGGGCCGGCGCCCCGGTCGGGAACGCCGGCCCTCCCCGCCCCACCTCAAGAGGTGACGAAGGGAACCTCAAGAAGCGACAAAGGGAAAGGCGACGAAGCGCTCGCTTCCGTCCCGGCTCATCAGCATGAGGACGGCCTTGCGCCCGTCGCCCTGGGCGGCCTCTATGCGCTCGTTCACTTCCGCGATCGAACCCACGGGTTCCTTGTCGACGCTGACGATCGTGTCGCCGGGGCGGACGCCCTTGCGATGAGCGGCGCTTCCCGGCGCCACGTTGGCAACGACCACGGCGCCTGAGCCGCCGTCCGCGCCCTTGCCCGCCTCCGGATCGACGTTCTCGAGACGGAGGCCGAAGGTATCCAACCGGCCGGCCTCGTCCCCGTCGGACATGTCGGTGCCGGTTTCCATCGCCGGTACCGCGTTGGCAATGGCCGCCGTGAGCTCCACGGGCTTGCCGTCGCGCCAGACGGTGAGCGTGGCGGAGGTTCCGGCGTCGATGGCGGCGATCATGCGCGAAAGCGCCCGCGCGTCTTCCACCGGCGCTTGATCGACGGCGATGATGATGTCGCCGGCCTCGAGCCCGGCCTCTGCGGCGGGGCTTTCGGCCTGCACGCGGGCGATGATGGCACCCTCCGTGTCCTCCAGCCCGAGGCTCGCCGCAATGTCCTCGGTCACGGGCTGAATGTGGACCCCGAGCCAGCCGCGCATGACCCGGCCATGGGCCTTGAGGTCGTCGATGACCGCCGTGGCCGTGACGGCGGGGACTGCGAAGCCGATTCCCACATTGCCGCCCGAGGGCGAGATAATGGAGGAGTTCACTCCGATGACCTCACCGTGCAGGTTGACCGTGGGGCCGCCCGAGTTGCCGCTGTTGATCGGCGCGTCGATTTGCAGATGGTCTTCATAGGGGTTGGCGCCGGTGCTGCGGGCGCGCGCGGAGACGATGCCGAAGGTCGCGGTTTTGCCCACACCGAAGGGATTGCCGATGGCGACCACCCAGTCGCCGACGCGCGTGGCGTCGTCCGCCGCGAAACGCACCGTCGGCAGTGGCTCGCCGCTCTCGACCTTGAGCAGGGCGAGGTCGGACCGCTTGTCGCCGCCGACGATCTCGGCATCAAGCCGGGTGCCGTCATCGAGGATCACGGTCACCGTCTCCGCGCCGGCGATCACGTGATTGCTGGTCACGATGTAGCCGTCGGCGTCGACGACGAAGCCCGAGCCGATGCCGCCTCGCGGCATCCTGGGGCCGGGCTCGAAGTCCGGCGTGAGGCCAAAGCGCTCGGCGAAGTCCTCGCCAAAGAAGCGTTTGAAATGCTCGGGGAGGTCGGAGCCGCGCCAGCGCTGGGAGGTGAACGCTGGCTGGGCCTTGTGTATGACCTCGATGGAAACGACCGCCGGGCTCACCGCCTCCACCACGCCGGCGAGGCTGGGTGTTGCAAAGACCTGATCGACCGTCGTCGGTGGTGTGACCGCCGTGGCTGTCTTGAGCGAAGTGGCCAGGCCGCCGCCGGCCAGCGCGATCATGCCGAGGCCTGCCAGGGCCGCGAAGACGATCGTTCGTTTGCGGTGCGGTGAAAGCGTGCTCATCGTTTCCTCACTTGCCGTTGCCGATTATCCGCAGCGGCCGATGGCAGGCCGCAGCTCTTCTATGGCAGGGCAAGCTGTCGCCACCATGGACGGCGGATTAACTCTTCGTCATGCTGCGCTAACGCTCTCGTGAACGGACGAGTCCCAGCGGCATGGCTGAGCGTCTCAAACCTTGCCCGTTCTGGCCGAACTGCGTCAGCAGCCGCGCGGATGCGCGGCCGCGCCACCGGATCGAGCCGTTCGCCATCTCGGGCGACCCTGCGGCGGCTTTCTCCCGTTTGAAGACCCTCGTGGAAGAGACGCCGCGCACCGAAATCGTGAGCGCGACCGACGATTATCTCCATGCGGTCTGCCGGACACCTCTGGGCTTCGCCGACGATTTGGAATGCCACCTCAGCCCCGAGGAAGGGGTGATCCATGTGCGCTCCGCGTCGCGCTTCGGAATCGGCGACAAGGGGGTGAACAGAGAGCGCGTCGAGACGCTCCGCAGGGGTCTTCAGAGCGCGTAGGTGCGCAACGCTGCGTCGCCGCCGGGCGGCCGGCCCGGTCACGTGGCGGGCGGCGGGAACGTCACGCTGACGCGGAGGCCACCCAGCGGGCTTTCGTCCAGCGCCAGCTCGGCCCGGTGCAAGGTCGCGACGCCCGCGACGAGGCTGAGCCCCAGGCCGCTGCCGCCCCCGGTGCGGCTCGCATCGAGGCGGACGAAGCGCCGCTGCACGCGCTCCCGATCTTCAGGCGGGATGCCGGGTCCCGAATCCTCCACCGTGAGCCGGACCGTGCCTGAGTCTCCGCGCGCGAGGCACACCTTGATCCGGCCCTCGGGCGTATAGGCCAGCGCGTTGTCGAGCAGATTGGCGACGAGCTGGGAAAGAAATTGGCCGTGGCCGGAGACCTCGCCCGTCTCCTCCAGCGCGGCTTCTATGGCGAGTCCCTTCTCTTCGGCGAGCGGGGCGTAGAGTTCGACCATGTCGGAGACGATGGCGCGGAGGTCCACCGGCTCGAGCGCGATCCCAGCTTTCCCCGATTCGGCGCGGGCGATCTCCATCAGCGTGGCGAAGGTGCGCAGGATGCCGTCGGTCTCGGCGACCGCACGTTCAAGCGCGGCGCGGTGGCCGTGTTCGTCGTCCGGCCCCTCGCGAAGGGCAAGCTCCAGCCGCGACTTGAGCCGGGTGAGCGGGCTGCGCAGGTCGTGCGCGACGCTGTCTGTCACCGTGCGCAAGCCCGTCATCAGCGTCTCGATCTCGTCCAGCATCTCGTTGACCGTGATCGATAGGCGGTCGAACTCGTCGCCCACGCCCGTGACCGGCATGCGCCGCGAGAGATCGCCGCGCACGATACGCTCGCCGGTCTCACGCACGGCATCGACCCGGCGCAGCATTCGCCGGCTCATGACGAGGCCGCCGAGCAGCCCCAGGACCAGCGTGATGCCGAGTGCGCCGCCCAGGGATTCGAGGATCAGGTCCTCGAAATCCGCCCGTCCTCGCGGGTCTCGGCCGACGAGCAGCCGAAAGCCCCCCGGCAGGACGAAGGTGTGGGCGCGGAGCGTGCCGTGCGCCTCCTCGCCGCTCGCGCGCCGGGCCGAAACCTCCACCCAGCCGGCCTCGCCCTCTGCCCCGGCCGCCTCGCGCGGCCAGGCGCTGAGATTGCCGGCTAGCCGGCGGAAACCAGGATCGGCGAGCAGGTAGACGCTGTCCGGATCGCCATAGGGGCCGCTCCGTTCCTCGATGACAGCGACCAACTGGCGAATGCCGCGCGCCCGGTACTGCTCGGCGAGGCCGCGCACCTCAGCCTCGATGGTGTCGCTGGTCTGCCGGTCGATGACGCGAACCGTGGTCCAGTAGATGAAGGCGAGCAGCAGCAAGACCGAAGCGCCGAACAGGACGACGTAGAGAAGCGAGAGCCGGAACGTGGAGGTCCGGACTAGCCTAGCGGTCCGCACGGAGGCAATATCCGACGCCGCGCACGGTGTGGATGAGCGGGGCGTCGAAACCCTTGTCGATCTTGCCGCGCAGTCGGCTCACATGGACGTCGATCACGTTGGTCTGGGGGTCGAATTGGTAGCCCCAGACATGCTCCAGCAGCATCGTGCGCGTCACCACCTGGCCCGTGTGGCGCATGAAGTAGGCCAGCAGGTTGAACTCACGCGGCTGCAGG
>JAPOPO010000377.1 GCA_026712885.1 Rhodospirillales bacterium
CGATCACGAGATCGACCGGCGAGAGCGGATTGATGCGGCCGGCGTCGCCGCCGAGGGCGGTCACGGCGGCGCGCATCGCTGCGAGGGCTACCACCGCCCGCCCGCCGGTGAAGTCCTGCATGAGCACGCGCGCCGGGCGGTAGGCGATTTCGCCTGTGCCGCGCCCCTCATCCAGCCAGCCCGCGACCGCGTGGATATCGTCGACGCTGACGCTGCGGCCGTCCTCGAAGCGCAGCAGGTTCTCCAACAAGACCTTGAGGGAGAAGGGCAGGCGGGCGATATCGCCGAGTCCGGCCTCGGCTGCCGCCGGCAGGCTGAAATAGTCATACGAGCGCCCGCCGACGCTGAGCGTGCGGCGGGTTTGCAGCGTGTCCTGTCCCAAGGCGATCAACGAGCTGCTCCTTCTTCCGGCACGGCGCGCCGCGCACGGCTTCTTGCCGCTAGCGCGCGCCGCCGATACGCTGGGCGTTCCCCGACCTTCTAGGCCCGACCGGAGAGGGGTGCAAGATTCCCGGCCCGGCAAGCCCGCATACCTCACCAGAGTCACGCACTGCGCTGCGCGCCACCTGTTTCGAGGCGCGCGACGTGGCCTGCATCCGCGGGGAGCGCCCGGTCTTCTCCGGGGTCTCGTTCAGCCTCGATCCCGGCGGTGCGCTTGCGCTCGTCGGACCTAACGGCGCGGGCAAATCGAGTCTGCTTCGAATCCTCTGCGGCCTGCTGCGGCCTGCTGGCGGAACACTTGCTTGGGATGGCGCTGCGGTCGACGAGGACTGGGCCGCCCATCGCCAGCGGCTTCACTACGTCGGTCACCTCGATGCGGTGAAACCAACACTCACGGTAGCGGAAAATCTTGACGACTGGGCTCGCTTCAGAGGCGCCGCGCGGGCCGCTATCGACGCGCTTCAGGCCCTCGGCATCGAAAACCTCGCCGATGTACCAGGACGCTTTCTTTCGGCGGGACAGAGGCGACGCCTCTCGCTCGCACGTCTGGTGGCGACGCCTGCGCCGCTCTGGCTACTTGATGAGCCGACGGTCACGCTCGACGCAGAGTCTGCTGCCCGGGTCGCGACCATGATCGCCGCCCACCGGGCCGATGGCGGCATGGTGATCGTGGCCACCCACGGCGAGATCGCGCTCGACGGCGCCAACCGCCTCGACCTCGGAGTTCACGGGGTCCCCGCCGATATGTTGCTCGCCGACCAGGAGGCCAAGCCGGAGGACGACGCGTGGTAGGGGTCTTCCTCCGGCTCGTCGGCCGCGAACTCACTCTCGCGTTGCGGGGCAGCATCGGCACCCTGATGACGGTGGTCTTCTTCGTCATCGCGGTGACTCTATTTCCGCTCGGCGTCGGGCCGGAGCTCGGCCTGCTCAGTCGAATCGCGCCAGGCGCCGTCTGGGTCGCGGCCTTGCTCGCGGCGCTGCTCTCGCTGGATCGCCTCTTCGTCGCCGATCACGAGGACGGCAGCCTCGAACAGTTGATGCTCGGCACGCTGCCGCTCGAGCTCGTCGTGCTGGCGAAGACGGTCGCACATTGGCTCACGACCGGGCTTCCGCTCGCCGTCGCCGCGCCCGTGCTCGCGCTCCTCTTGAACATGAGCGTGGACGGACTGGTAATCCTGGTCGTCTCGCTCCTGCTGGGCACGCCAATCCTCAGCCTGATCGGAGCGGTGGGAGCTGCGCTCACCGTGGGCTTGCGCCGCGGCAGCGCGCTCATCGCGCTTCTGGTCTTGCCGCTCTATGTTCCCGTTCTCATATTCGGCGTGGGCGCGGTGGAAGGCGCCGTGCTCGACGTCGGCGTGCATGCGAACCTGTCAATCCTGGCAGGCGGGCTGGTGGGCGCGGTCGTCCTGGGACCGCTGGCGGCGGCGGCGGCGCTCCGCATGACGGTGGAATAGGTCGGGATAGGTCGAGGCCAAGCATGGCGACACGGGCGACGAGGCGAGGAAGGGCCGGATGGACCAGCATCCACTTCTTCGCCAACCCGGCACGCTTCCTCCGCGTTGCGCGCGCGGTCTATCCCTGGGCGGCGGGTGCGACCGCAGGGTTGATCGTTGCCGGCCTCGTGCTCGGCCTCTATGTGGCACCGCCCGATTATCAGCAGGGTGACGCCTACCGGATTATCTTCGTCCACGTGCCGGCGGCATGGATGTCGCTCTTTGTCTACGTCGTGATCGCCCTCTGCAGTGCCGCCAGCCTCATCTGGCGTCATCCGCTGGCGGACCTGGTGGCAAAATCGAGCGCCCCGGTTGGTGCTGTCTTCACCTTCATCACGCTTCTGAGCGGGTCGCTCTGGGGTCAACCCATGTGGGGCACCTGGTGGGTGTGGGACGCGCGGCTCACCTCGATGCTGGTGCTGTTCTTCCTCTATCTCGGCTACATCGCGCTCCACGCCGCCTTCGACGATCCGGCCAAGGGCGCGCGGGTCGCCGCAGTCCTGGCGCTGGTGGGGGTGGTCAACGTGCCCATCGTCAAGTTCTCCGTCGACTGGTGGAACACGCTGCACCAGCCGGCGACGATCTCGAAGATCGACGCGCCGTCGATCGACAGCTCCATGGTGGCGCCGCTACTGCTCATGGCAGCGGGCTTCATGGCCTACTACCTGACGGTGCTGATCCCGCGCGTGCGCGCCGAGATCGCGAGCCGGCGCATACGCAATCTGCGGCTGGCCCAGGTCTCTCGGTAAATTCCAGTGGGAAGCCCGCGTGTGGGCTGTGGCGCAGGTTACTCGGCTGCCGCCGCGCGGAGCGCTGCGCGCCGTGCCTCGGTAGCCGCCATGTCGATGGAGAGCGCCTCGTCCATGACGACTCCGTAAGCGTCGTAAGCGTGAGCTTGGCAATAGTAGCCGTCGGCGACGTCGTCCCGCACCTGATCGACAGGGCGCTCCAACGGGTCGCCGTAACCGCCACCGCCCGGCGTGTAGACGGCGATGCAATCGCCGGGCTCGGTCGGTGTCGCCGGGACCTTGGCGGGCCAGCTCACCACCTCATCCGGTGCCGCGACGTTCCATTTCTCTAGCTTGCCGACGGTGCCCGGCGCACCGCCCAGAAAGCCCCAAGGCACGTCCTCGTGACGGTCAGCCTCGTGCACCACATAGCCAGGTGTCAGGAAGCGCTGCACCTTGACGATGCCAAGGCCGCCCCGTTGGCGGCCCGCGCCCGGCAGCACGTCGTCGCGGAGCTCGTAGCGGTCGCAGATCAGCGGCAGGTGCATGCCGAGGTCTTCTATCGGATTGTTTCGCGTGTTGCGCATCAGTTCGTCGATCGAGTCCGGCCCGTCGGAGGCTGGGCGCCCCCCATACGCCGACTCGTTGATCTCGACCAGGATCCAGTAGTCGCCGCCAGGCCTGACGCCGGAATAGGCGAAGGCGGAGAGGGTCGCCCCACAGCCCGCTGTGACCTTATCGGGGATCACCGGGGCGAGCGCCGCGCTGATGAGGTCCACCAGCCGCTGGCACTGGGAAAAGCGCGACTGGCAGGCAGCCGGGAAGGTCGGATTGAAGATCGAGCCCGCGGGCGAGATCACTTCGATCGGGCGGAAGGAACCCTCATTCTGCGGAATGTACTCGCTGGTTGTGTAGGTATCGAGCAAGAGCGCGCGGAAGGCAAAGTAGCACGTGACCTTGGTCGAGCCCTCGAAGGGGACGTTGTAGGCGGTCGGCCCCTGTGGCGACGAGCCGGTGGTGTCGACCGCGGCGGAATCGCCTCTGATGCGCACCGTGACCTTGACCGGCAGCCGCGTCTCTCGGTCGACCCCGTCGTCGTCGAGGAAGCCCTCCGCCACATAGTCTCCGTCGGGAATCTCTCGGATGCGCCGGCGCAGCATCCTCTCGGAATAGTCCATCAGCTCTGCGGTGGCGGCTTCCACCGTCGCCTTGCCATAGGCCTCGTAAAGCTCGCGGAAGCGGCGCACGCCGAGCTCGGCCGAGGCGACCTGCGCCTCGATATCCCCCGAAACGTCGCGCGGCACTCGCGTGTTGGTCTGAATGTGCTGCCAGAGGGCGCGGTTGAGCTTGCCTTCCTCGTATAGCTTGATGCCCGAGAACAACATGCCCTCGGCATAGACGTCGGGGATGTCGATGACGATGCCAGGGCTTGCTGCCCCAAGGTCTACGTGGTGAGCCGTATTGGCGGAGAATCCGACCAGCTCCCCTTCGAAAAACACCGGCGCAATACAGCAAATGTCCGGAACATGGCTCGCGCCGTGATAGGGGTGGTTGTGCAGCACCACATCGCCGGGCTTCCAATCGCCGTGCATGGTGCGCTCCACCCCCCGCAGATAGCCGGGGATGGAACCGATGTGCATGGGCGTCGAGTCCGATTCGCAAAGCGTGTTGAAGTCGCGGTCGAAGAGCCCGGCGCCGAGATCCTCCGATTCCCGGATGATCGACGAATAGGACATGCGGTAGAGCACATGCCCCATTTCTTTCGCGATCGTGTGGAGGGCGCCGCCGATGACCTGGAGCGTGATGGGATCCACGTTCGTCATCGGCCGGGAGTCTAGCCTTCGGCGATGCTGCCGAGCGCCAGGTACTTCTCCCTCCGGAGGCTGCGAAGTGCCGAGCCGTCGAGGCCGCGCAGATCAGCGAACGCCGTCTCAAGCGCTGCACCGGCCTCGTCAATCGTGCGCGCTGCGTCTCTGTGGGCGCCACCCACGGGCTCCGGCACGATGTCGTCGATCACCCCGAGCCCGTGCAGGTCGTCCGCAGTGAGCCGCAACGCTTCCGCCGCCGTTTCCGCGAGGGCCGCGTCGCGCCACAGGATCGACGCGCAGCCTTCGGGAGAGATCACCGAATATATCGAGTGCTCCATCATCAGCACGCGGTTGGCGACGCCCAGCGCAATTGCCCCGCCGGAGCCGCCTTCGCCGATGATGAGCGCAACCACCGGCACCCTGACATCGAGACAGGCCTCGATACAGCGCGCGATGGCCTCGGCTTGACCGCGCTCCTCGGCGCCGATTCCGGGATAGGCGCCGGGCGTGTCGATCAGCGTCAGCACCGGCACCTGAAAGCGCTCGGCGAGGCGCAGAAGGCGCGACGCCTTGCGGTAGCCCTCGGGGTTGGCCATGCCGAAGTTGTGCGCGACCCGGCCCTCCGTGTCGGCGCCTTTCTCCTGGCCGATGACCATGGTGGAATGGCCGCGGAAGCGCCCCAGCCCCCCGATGACGGCGCGGTCCTCACCGAAAGCGCGGTCGCCGGCAAGCGGCAGAAAGTCGGTAACGAGGCGCGAGATGTAGTCGGAACAGTGGGGTCGGAGCTGGTGGCGGGCGACTTGTGTCTTCTGCCACGGGGTGAGGCGGCTGTAGGTTTGCCTGAGCAGCCGGTCGACCTTGCCCTCGAGGCGTGAAACCTCGTCGAGCATGTTGACGCCGCTGTCGTCGCTGAGGTGGCGAAGCTCCTGGAGCTTGCCTTCGATCTCCGCGATCGGCTTCTCGAAGTCGAGATAACTGTTCATCGACTCGCCCACTAACCCGTTTCATGTATAGCACGCGGCGGCGTTCCGGCAATCGGAACCTCCGGGCGCCGGGTCATGATTGTCGACAGCAATATATGGGGGGCGTACGCCGCGCGCGCAACCCGCAGGCGCGTCTCAGCCGCCTGGGCGGGTGGTGCCGTGCGGGCGCGGGATCACGCGGAGCTGGGTGATCTGATTGCGCTTGCGGGCACGGACTTCGAAGGTGAAGCCATAGAGCGAGAACGATTCGCCAATCTCGGGAATCTCCTGTGCTTCGTTC
>JAPOPO010000379.1 GCA_026712885.1 Rhodospirillales bacterium
CGCCAACACGCTCAGCGCCGAGACCGACCGCCGGGTGATGCGCGACGCGGTTCGCTTCGCGCGGCGGATCATGGCCCAGGCGCCCTTCGACCCCTACCGCGGCGACGAGATCGCGCCGGGCAGCAAGGCGCAGTCGGACGACGAGATCGACGCCTGGATCAGGGCCAACCTCACCACCGTCTGGCACCCGGTCGGCACCTGCCGAATGGGGCGCGACGAGCGCGCCGTGGTGGACGCAGAGCTGCGCCTGCGCGGCGCGGAGGGGCTCCGGGTCGTCGACGCCTCGGTCATGCCGCTCATCACCAGCAGCAACACCGCGGCCCCCACCATCATGATCGCGGAGAAGGCGGCCGACATGATCCTGGGCAAGCCGCCGCTCCCCGCCGAAGCGCCCGCCGTGTGAACGTCCGCCCCGGCATGGCCTTCCCATGCCGGGGACCCTACAAGAGCCGCATGGTTACCCCCCGTTCCGCCTCCAGCGCGCCGCTCGTCGGCGTTCTCTACATGTGCCTGGCTGCGGGCTTCGGGCTGCCGGGGCTCAACGCCCTCGTGAAGGCGCTGATCGCCGACTATCACATGGTGCAGATCATCTGGTTCCGCTGCGTCGTGCACCTGGGCTTCATGGTGGTGCTCTTCATGCCGGCGATGGGGCTGAGGCTCTTCGCGAGCCGCCGCCCATGGCTCCAATCGATCCGCTCGCTCACCCAGCTCGTCACCTTCACGCTGATCTGGGTGGCGCTCTTCTGGACGCCGATTACCACCGTCACGATGGTGCTGTTCACCGGGCCGCTAATGCTGGTGGCGCTCTCGGTGCCCTTCCTCGGCGAGCGGGTGGGGCCACGCCGCTGGGCCGCAGTCTTCGTCGGCTTGGCCGGCGTGCTGATCGTGCTCCGCCCTGGCGCCGACGTGGTGCACTGGGGCGCGCTGCTGGTCCTCGGCGGCGCGTTCTTCTACGCCATCTATCAAATTCAAACCCGCAAGCTCGCGGGCTACGACGATCCGCGGACGACGGCGGTCTATACGATCCTCGCCGCCTTCATCGTGGCCACCGTCGCGGTGCCGTTCTTCTGGGAAGTGCCGCGCAGTACGGTGGACTGGCTGCTGTTCCTCTCGCTCGGCGTGGTGGGCGGACTCGCTCACTACTTCATCATCAAGGCCTATCAGTACGCCGAGGCCTCGCTGATCGGCCCCTTCGACTACAGCCAGCTGGTGGGCGCCAGCATCTTCGGCTTCGCGTTCTTCGGCGAAGTCCCAGACGCGTGGACCTGGGTCGGCGCCGCCGTGATCATCGCGAGCGGCCTCTACATCGCCCACCGGGAAGCGCGCCTGAGGCGAACGGCCGTCTGAGCCCGCCAACGCCCGCTCTGGCAGGGCCACGGGCGATCCCATAGAACAAGACCATGACCGTCGCGCCCGCCCGCCTCGACGACTCGTTCCGGGGCATCCTGTTCATGTGCCTCACCGCGATCGTCCTTTTTCCGTTTCTCAACGCGTTGGTCAAGTATCTGCTCTCACACGATTATTCGATTGTGCAGATCATGTGGATGCGCTCGGTCATCCACATGGCGTGGATGCTTGCGCTGTTCCTGCCCCGTGGCGGCCTCCGCATCCTGCGCAGCAACCGGCCCGGCCTGCAGCTCGTCCGCTCCTCGCTGCAGCTGGTGGCGCTCGTGCTCTACATCATCGCGCTCTCCCACGTGTCGCTCACCGCGATAACGATGGCCTTCTTCACGGCGCCGCTCATGGTGGTGGCGCTCTCGGTGCCGATGCTGGGGGAGCGCGTGGGGCCCAGGCGCTGGGCCGCCGTGGCGTTCGGCTTCGTCGGCGCGGCGGTGATCTTCCGCCCCGGCGGCGAGATCATTCACTGGTCGTTTCTGCTGGTGCTCGGCGCCGCCGCGGCTTACGCGGTCTTCCAGATACAGACCCGCCAGCTCGCGGCCCAGGACGACTACCGCACCACCGCGATCTACACGATCATCGTGGCGCTGGTGGCGACCACCTGCGCCGGGCCGTTCTTCTGGACCTGGCCAACGGATCCGATCCACTGGGCAGTCTTCTTCGGCCTCGGCCTGTTCGGCGGCATCGGCCATTTCGGCGTCATCAAGGCCTACGAATACGGCCGCGCCTCGGTGGTCGGCCCCTTCGACTACGGGCAGCTGATCGGCGCCGCGGTGATCGGTTTCCTCTGGTTCGGCGAGGTCGTGGACCTGTGGACCTGGCTGGGCGCGGGGCTGATCGTCGCCAGCGGGCTCTATATCGCGCGCCGCGAGGCGGTGCTGGGCGGCGGCCGCGGACCCAAGGCGAGCCTCGGGCCGTGAACGGTGCCGCCGGCGGCCTCAATCAGAAGCGCTGGCTCTGGTCCAGCTTCTCGACCCAGAGCCGGTAGTTGTGCACCGAGAAGCGCTGATACTCGACGACGTTGTAGAGGTAAGTGCCGTCTTCGATTCGCGCCTCCGCCTGCTCGTAGCCTTCCTGGGTCACGGGCACGAACTTGATCCGGTCGCCCGGCTGAAACAGCACGATGTCGCCGCCGAAGACATCGAAGCGCTTCTCCGTGTCCCAGATCGGCACCGGGGTGCGGCCGAGAAGCTGGTAGCCCCCCGGCGTGTTGACCGGGTAGATCGCGCTCGCCGAGCCCCCCATGCCGACCGTGCCCTGGGGGGTCCAGGTGCGGGGCGGGTTGTACTTGGGCACGGTGATCATCGCTCGCGGGTCGAGTGGCTGGAGGAAGGGCAGGCCCGGCCAGAAGCCGAGGGAGGACCCCCAGTACTCCGAGCTTGAGTGGACACGGACGAGCTGGTCGCGATCGGCGAGGCCGTTGAGCCGCGCCACCATGTCCGGGTCGTACTCCTTGGGCGTGATCTTCTCGCTGTAGTCCTCGATGCACTCCCGGGTCCAGGGGTCGAGGTACATGGTCTCGAAGAGGAAGAGCCGGCTGTCGAGCTCGATGTCGTCGGAGGAGCCCAGGCTCGCGATCAGCGCCTTCAGCTCCTTGACTACGTCGTCGTAGGAAATCTCGCGCGGCTCGTAGTGGACCAGCATCGAGGCGAAGCAGGGCGCGGTCTCGACGATGCCCCTGGTCTTGTCGGCGACGATGCGCGCCGCCAGCCCCTGGGCGATGAAGTTCAGCTCGAGGTTCATCTCGTTGCCGAACTCGATCAATACGTAGCGGTCGCCACCGGGCAGGAACTTGGGCTCGTCGTAGATCATGGCGCTGCTTTCTCAGGCGGGCGTTCAGGCGCCCATCAAATTGGACCGATGCTCGTCCACGAAGCCCGTGTGGGTGTTCCCGGCGCGGAAGGCGTCATGGGCGACGACACGGCTCAGAAAATCGATGTTGGTAGCGATCCCCTCTATACGGAATTCGCCAAGCGCCGTCAGCATCCTGTCGATGGCGTCGTCGCGGTCGCTGCCGTGGGCGACGAGCTTGGCGATCATCGGGTCGTAGAAGGGCGTGATCCGGTCGCCTTCCGTCACGCCGGTATCGAGACGGATGCCGTCACCCTCCAGCGGCGGTGCGAAGCGTTCAAGCAGGCCCGGCGAGGGGAGGAAGTTCTTGTCCGGGTTCTCGGCGTAGATACGGCACTCGATGGCGTGGCCGTCGGGTCCGTCCGCCGGCGCGGTGAGCCCCGACAGGTCCTCGCCCTGCGCCAGCCGGAGCTGCAGCCCTACCAGGTCGAGGCCGGTGATCATCTCCGTCGCCGGGTGCTCCACCTGAATGCGCGTGTTCATCTCCAGAAAGTAGAACTCACCCTTCGGCGCCAGGATGAACTCGACCGTGCCTGCGCCGCGGTAGCGCTCCCGCTCCACCAGGGCCAGCGCTGCGTCCGTCATGCGCGCTCGGAGCGCCGGGTCCACCGCAGGCGACGGCGCCTCCTCGACGATCTTCTGGAAGCGCCGCTGCACCGAGCATTCGCGCTCCATCAGGTGGAAACCGCGCCCGTCGCCGTGGCCGAATACCTGGATCTCGACGTGGCGCGGCTGGAGCACCAGCCTCTCCAGGTAGACCGTGCCGTCGCCGAACGCGCGCTCGGCCATGGTCTGGGTGGCGCCGACGACGTCCGCGAGCTTGGCCGGATCGTCCACCTGCCGCATGCCGATGCCGCCGCCGCCGGCTGACGCCTTCACCAGCAGCGGGAAGCCCACCGCCTCGGCCGCTTCCTCCAGGCCGGAGGGATCGTCCGCCGTGAGCCGCGCGCTGCCGGGGACGATGGGAAGGCCCGCGTCGCGGGCGATTGTGCGGGCGCGCTCCTTGTCGCCCATGGCGGTGATGCTCCCCGCCGTGGGCCCGACCCAGACGAGGCCGGCGTCCTCCACGGCTTGGGCGAACGCCGGGGTCTCGGCGAGGAAGCCGTAGCCCGGATGGATCGCATCGGCCCCGCTCTCGCGCGCGGCGGGGATGATCTTGTCTGCGACGAGGTAGCTCTCCTTGGCTGCCGGCGGGCCGGTGGCCAGGGCCCCGTCGGGCTCGGCACCATGGCGGGCGGGGGGGTCGGCCTCCGAATAGACCGCCGCCCGGGCGATGGCCGGCGACCGCCCGCGTCGCGTGCTCCCGGCGGGGCGCTCGCCCCCGCGCCCCCTGACGAGGCTTTTCTTGGGCACAGCGGGCCGCGGGGCTGCGCG
>JAPOPO010000382.1 GCA_026712885.1 Rhodospirillales bacterium
CGCTGGCGGCGGGCAACGGCGCGCTGTCGGATCTGGACGCGCTGCGCGAGGACCGGGTCGGCCAACGGCTTCCGGGTCCTGGCCACGTGCCCTCGGGCCAGCGTCCTGGCGCGTATCTGGCACGGATCGACGAGGCGCAGGTCGAGACCTTGCTGGAGGCGGCGCGCTCGCTGGCCGCACAGGTGGCTCCGGTGGTGGTGGAACACGAAGCGGCGGTGCGCGGCTACGTTCCGGTGTTCATCGACGGCACCGCGATCGAGGTCGACGGGAAGTTGTCCGAGGAGGCGCGGCGCGGCTACGACGGCACGCGCCAGTACTGGCTGCATGGGTGTTCATCGGCTCGCTGCGGGCGAGCGGCCGGCTGCATCCGGGTGGCGGCGACGTGGCTGGAGGCTGGCGCGAGCAACTCGACAGCGACGTGGCGCCGTGCCTGCCCGAAGGCACGCCGGTGTGGCTGCGCGCGGACAACGCCTACTATCGCGGCGAACTCATCGCGTACTGCCGGGCGCGGGGCTGGGACTACTCGATCGGCTTGACCCACGCGCGCAAGCGTGCGCCGGTGCTGGACGTGATCGAGGGCCTGCCCGAAGAGGGATGGACCCGACATCGGGCTCGGCGAGGACGCGACGCTGGGGCGCTACCGCCCGGCGGGCTGGGAGGAGCAGAGCTACGTGGTGATCCGCCGCCGCCGCGACCGAGGGTACGCTGACCATGGATATCGCGGACGACGGCGGGGCGTTCGATCCGATGCAGGCGCCGGAGCCGGACTCGTCCGCGCCGCCGGAGGAGCGCGCCAGGGGCGGGCTCGGCATCTATCTCGTCCGCAAGACGATGGACGCGGTGGCTCACCGGCGCGAGGACGGCCGCAATGTGGTGACGCTGACGAGGAGGACTGCGGCGGGCAAGGCGCCGTGAACACGCAGGTGCTCTCGCGGCCGAGACGTTCGGCTTCCTTCCTGCAGGATTACGGTTGCGGCGGCGTTGCGCCGCCACCGAACTCGACTTCTGCTCCGTGCCTCTCTCTTCCACTGGGTTCGTCGTCTCGGCGCCGCCGGGCGGGCGGAGCGGGCACACGCGAACCGGGCGTACGACCGGGACCATGACCGATCACGGGCCATACCGGGTACCGTCCACGAGCACTCTGATCGCCTTTAGTGCTGGGTCAGCACCGGAACGATCACGCCCGGGTACTCCGAGCCCTGTGCACGGTCGCGGCATAGGCCGGCACCAGCGTGTCGAGCTCACCGAAGCCGTAGACGCTGAGGGCGCGCTCTTGCCCACGGTCTGCTCCACCCGGGCGCGCGACAGGCGCAACTCCCGAGCGATCGCTGCCGGATGAGCGCGCGCGCATTGGTCCTCCGCGTGAGCCTGCCGATGATCGCCTGACGTCTCGGCCGCTCCAGAGCGAAGACGACCGCCAGATCCGCGCACCTGGCCCGCGACCACGTGCACGAGGCGGCCGCGCGGATCGCCGCCGGAATCGTGGAGTATCTCCTGAGCGGAAAGGTCAACGGGGATGCCAGCCGGGCCGGCCGCCTCTCGCCGATGAGGCCGCGGTCATCGCAGGCCCGTGCCCGGTCATGTTCTCATGTGTCCGGGAAGGTGGCCGATCACGACCCGCCGTGTCGTCTCGTCCCAGGTGAAATACACACGAAGGCAGTGCCTGGGATCGCGCGTCTTCGTGTTGTTCTTCAGGTGGCGGTCCAGCATGAGCCTGCGGCCGTCCCA
>JAPOPO010000277.1 GCA_026712885.1 Rhodospirillales bacterium
GCACATTGCGATGCCGTCGGGAGGGGGCGTCCACCCCATCGGGCTTGTCCCGGCCATCCACGGGTTTTGTGCGGCATAGGCAAAGAGCGTGGATGCCCGGAACAAGTCCGGGCATGACGACAAATGAGAGAAGCGCGGTCAGAGAGTTCTTCCGTGGCCCGCCCCCATGCACATTAGCTTCAGAAACATGACACCAGCTGGCGGCACGGTCCGGGGCTGCGCCTCGACGACATGGCCTGCACCGCGACCCTCGCGGCGCGAGCGAAGAGGCGATTTCGGGCGGGACTTGCCGGGGCAATGTGAAATTTTTTCCGAGATAAAGTGAGATATTCTGAGACATAGGGGTACAATTCGGCACAGGCGGCGACCCTCCTCGATAACGTCGGCGACGATGCAGCCGGCGTCGGCCGGCAGTTCCCCGCGCGACGATTGTCCGCTGGTCCAGCCCCCGCCAGCCGCGGCCCGACCAATCTCGCTCTCCATGGCGCGACCCTGACGCGGGAACGGTGCGGCGTGCACCGCACCATGGTCCGGACCCCGTGCGCGTCTCAGAGTCACGCACGCTTCCTGTGCGACGCAAGCCGCGACTGTACTCATGAATTCGGCGCGTAGCTCTCGATTGCGTACACTACACGCCGTCCGTTCATCGATCGAAGCACTCCGAACCCGCGGCAAGTAAACCAATTGATGTACGCACTCCGGGAATTTGCGTCCGAGCTTCGCGCCGACATCCGGTCCGGAAAGGCCGTTCCCGCGTTGTCAGCCGGGTTCACCTCCGGGCTGGGGCTGCTTGCCGCCCAGGTCGCCTTCGGAACCTTCATCTTCTCGGGACCCCTGGCTCCCTACACGTCGCAGGGCGTCGGCCTGATTCTCTTCGGGAACTTCGCGGCCTGTCTGCTCATCGCGCTCGCAAGCGGCTATCGCGGCGCGATTTCCGGACTTTCGCCAGCACTCGTGATCGGGATGGCGCTCATCGGCTCCACCATGGCGGCCGAGGGTCACGCGCTGTTCGTCACCACGGCGGTCGCGCTGATCATCGCCGCAGTCGCCACCGGCGCGTTCTGCCTCGTCATCGGCCAATTCCGTCTCGCCAACGTGGTGCGCTTCATTCCCTACCCGGTCGCGGGCGGGTTCGTCGCCGGAATCGGCGGCGCCGTCTGTATCGCGGCGCTCTCCATGATGGGGGTCGAGCCGCACTGGTCGGCGGTTCCGGGGTTCTTCGATCCTGACGAGCTGTGGAAGTGGGCGCCGGGTGCGGCCTACGGGCTCGCCCTCTACCTGTCGATGAGGCGCTGGCGTCATCCGTTGATCCTGCCGGTCAGTGTCGTGCTCTTCGTCGGCGCATGCCATCTCGCGCTCTTCGCTCTCGGCATAAGCGGCGAGGAGGCGAGAGCCGCGGGCTTGCTGCTCACGAGCACGGTGGAGGAGAGCCTGTGGCCGGCTCTGGCACCGGCCGACTTCGCGCATTTGGACTGGTCGGCGATGGCCGGGCAAATCCCCGACATGCTGACGCTGATCCTGGTCGCCCTCATCTGCGTCGTCATGAACATCGCGGGCCTGGAGCTTGCGGTGAACAGCGAGCTCGACTGGGACCGGGAGTTCAGGGCCAAGGGCTTCGCGACCGTGATCTCCGGCTTGGGGGGCGGCACGGTCTCGACCCTGGTCGTTCCCGCCTCGCTGCGCAGCAAGCTGTTCGGCGCAACGACGCGGCTCACCGGCGTCATCGCCGCCCTGGTCATCGGAGTGGCGCTGCTGCTTGGCGACGGGATGCTGGAGCTGGTTCCGGCTCCGCTCGTCGGCGGCATGCTGGTCTTTGCCGGCGCCGGCATGCTGGACGAGGGGCTGGTGAAGAGCTGGAAGCGGCTGCCCCGGCAGGAGTACGCCATCATCCTGCTGATCTTCGCGATCATCATCGCGCTCGGGCTGCTTGAGGGCGTGGGCGCCGGCATCGCGGCGACGCTCGTGCTCTTCGCCGTTCGCCTCGGCCGGGTGGACTCCGTCGAGGCGCGCTTCACCCTGCGCGAACACCAGAGCAACAAGGCCCGGCCCGTCACCGATCACGCCATCCTGCTGGCGGAGGGAGACCGGGTGCAGGCGTACCGCCTGCGCGGCTATATCTTCTTCGGCAGTGTCGTGCCCCTGGCCGATCAGCTCCGGCAAGTCCTGAGCGGTCCCTCGCCGCCGGCCTGTCTGATGCTGGACTTCGGCGCCGTCTCCGGCTTCGACTTCTCTGCGGTCAGCGTCCTCGGCAGGTTCCTGCAACGAGCGGATGCGGCCGGGGTTCGGGTGGTTCTCTGCGGAGTCTCCGAGCCGCTGCGGATGGGGCTGGAGCGTACCCTGCCGCCGGCCGCGTTCTCCGCATTGCTGGTAGAGCCGAATGCCGACCGCGCGCTCGAGCATTGCGAGGACATCGTCATCGCGGCCTGGAGAGCCGACGTGGACGCGGCAGGAGAGCGGCGCGCGGAAATACTGGAGCATGCCGGCGAAGACCTGGAGCGCTACCTGGACCGGCAGATCCTCTTCGAGGACCTGGTCGCGGACCTTGGAGAGTGGCTGCAGCCTCGCGACTATGCCGAAGGCCAGCCCCTCGCCGGGCAGGATGCGCCGGACGAAGGCCTGCAGCTTCTGCTCTCCGGCCGGGCCTCTGCATACGATGAGGGGGGTGCGCGGCTCTACCAGCTTGGCCCCGGCGATGCGATCTGGCCGGCGGGGGGGCCCCACGGGGAACGGAGCAGCGGGGGTGGAGGCGGGACCCCCCCGCCCCCGCCGCCGCCGCCCCCCCACCCCCCCCCCCCGCGACC
>JAPOPO010000187.1 GCA_026712885.1 Rhodospirillales bacterium
GGTCGAGTACGAGCTCACCGAGGACGGCCTGTACGTCGCCCAGCGGGTCCTCAGGGACGGCTGGCTGCAGATCGGCAAGCAGCGGGCGAACTGGGTCTACCTGCCGGCCAGGGGGCGGCCGTGAGCAGCTGGATCCGCAGGCCGCGCAATCCCGTCGGCACACTGCCGAAGGGCCTGATCAACAAGGTCGGCATCATCGGCGGGGCCGTCATCATGGCCCTGGTCATCATCACCTCGCCGTCGAGCGACGAGGAGGGCGAGGCCGCGGCGGCCGGGGGAACAACTGCCGGAGAGGAGGCCGGGGAGCAGGCCGCGGGCGGGGAGGGTCTCGTGCGGTCGACCTCGGACGCGATCGAGAGGCTCAGGACGCAGGCCGCGCGGCTGCAGGCTGCGCGCGAGCAGGAAGAGGCGGCGCGGCTGCAGGCGGCCACGGCTGGCGGGACGATTCCGCTCCGGCCCCGCGCCGTGGACCAGGGGCCGCTGCCGGGCCTTGCTCCGGGCAGCGCACCCGAGCCGGAAACCCCTGAGCAGCAGCTTCGGGAGGAGTTGCGCCTGGCCGAGATCCGGCGGGCTCACGAGGCCTTGCGGTCGCCGGTCGTGGCCTTCTCCTCGCGGCTGGACGCCGAGCAGGACGAGCCCGCGGCGGAATCTGCCCAGGAAGGTCCACCGCTGGTCACGGATCCGGCTCCCCGGGCCGCGGACTCCCCGCCGGCTGCCTCCCCGGAAGAGCTGGCCGAACTGCGGGTGCTGGCCGGCTCGCAGGGCGTGCCCGAGCCGGTCGATGCCGCGCCGACCCCGGCCACGCAGCCAAAGGACCCTGCCGGTTGGGAGCGCATCTTCGAAGGCCAGCTCCTCGAGGCCGTGCTGGCTACCCAGTTGCGCGGCGACTTCACCGGTCCGGTGGTCGCCATCGTCTCCTCCCCCCAGTGGTCCCGCGACCGCCAGCGGATCCTGATCCCGCGCGGTACGCGCGCGCTCGGCCGGGCCGAGGCCGTGGGGGACTGGCAACAGGCCCGGCTCGCGGTCTCCTTCCACCGCCTGCTGTTCCCCGACGGCCGCTACATCCGCCTCGAGTTCGGGGCCCTGGACCAGGCCGGCGCGAGCGGCCTGCAGGACCGCGTCAACCGCCATTACCTCTCGACCATCGGCGCGGCTGGCGCCGTGGGCGTGATCTCCGGGCTGACCCTGCGGGGATCCCAGCCGTATGCCGGCGGCACCGACGGGGCCCGCGCGGGGGCCGGCATCGGCATGGGCCGCACCGCCGAGACGATCCTCGAGCGGTACCTGAACCGGCTGCCGACAGTCACGATCCGCGCCGGACAGCGGCTGCGGATCATCTTCACGTCCGACGCGCTCGTGCCGCGGCCGGCGTTCCGATTGCATTCCGATTCCAGGAGGACACCATGACCCAATCCAGAGCTAGGCGCCGCCTGCTGCCGGCAGCGCTGGCAGCCCTGCTGCTGGCGGCCACCGCCACGGCGGGATTCCCCACCTTCGATGTCGCGGCCTTCGGCCAGCGCGTCCAGAAGGCGATCAACGACAACGCCCAACTGGCGGGCATTACCTCGCTTGTGACCAACACCACGACCATGATCAGCACCCTGGACTCGCAGTTGGACCAGGCGTTCCAGTTCGCGGAGGGCCGCATCGGCGCCCTGGCGAACTGGAACGCGATGTTCCCCGCGGCGGACGTGCTGGGCGCCCCCGCCCAGGTCCAGGGCTGGATTACCCGCGCCGGTCAGATCCGCAACCGCGCGGCACGGCTGGCCGCGGGCTCGCTGGGCGCGCTGCCGACCGAGGCGGATGTCCGCGGCGCCTGGGCGGCGGCTCCGGTGACAACCCCGATCGGCACGCCCGTCGTGCATCCGCCGGCCGAGACACGGGCCGACCTCGGGGCCAGGCTGGCACGGGAGCGGGTCGCGGTCTTCGCCCGCCTCGACGCGATCACCAGCGCGCGGGCCGCGGCGGCCGAGCGCCACGCCCAACTGGCCGACGACATCCGCGGGCGCCTGGAGGGCATCGCCGCCGACCCGGGCGTGTCCGCGACGGCGCTGCAGCAGAAGCAGATCAGCGTGGCCGCGGCGCACGGCGACCTGATGGCCGCGCAGCTGCAGGTCGCGGCCCTGCGGGAGGAACTGGTGATCGAGGAGGCGGCCACCCGGCGCGAGGCTGCGGCCGCGTACCAGGCGGCGAAGCTGAACGGGATCCGGGCGGCCTTCGACGGCACCGCCGCGATCATGGCCCGCTACGACGATGCGGGGGCCGACACCGCGTTCACCCGGCCGCAGCTGCCGGTTTACTAGCGCTGGCGAGCAGCTGAGCGAGGCGGAGCAGACGCATGCAGGTCGACCTGACGCAGGCCCAGCGGATCCACTCGAACGATCCGGGCGCCATCAAGGCCATGCTGGACAGCCTGACCGGGGACCTGCTGGCCGACATCGCGGGTCCCCTGCTGACCGCTGGCGAGAACATCTGGGAGGGCCTCGCGGCGGTCGTGATCGTCTGGACCGGCGTGCGGATCGCTCTCTCCGGAGGCGGATTCTCGGGCTGGGACCTCGCCCGGCTGGTGACCGCGCTGATGGTGCCGAGAACGATCCTCTTCTACTACGGCACGCCGATGCCAATCGGCGGGCAGACCCTGCCGGAGGCGATCGTGGGCATGGGCTCGTGGGTCGCCGACATGGTCACCCGCGACAGCTACTCGGCGACCTGGCGGTGGATCGTGGACTTCTGTATGCGCGCGCTCACCGAAGCCTGGTCCGCGGGGAGCGACTGGGGCGTGTTCTGGATCCTCGGCATCGGGGACATGGCCGGCAACCTGATCGCCGGCGCCGTGCTGGCGGCACTGGCGGTGTTCATGGCGATCGTGTCGCTGCTGCTGGTGGTGATCGGCTACGCGCAAGTCATCTGGGCCCAGTTCGCGATCGCGATCGCGGTGGCGCTGGGACCGATCTTCGTCCCGTTCCTGCTCTTCGAACCGCTGGCGTTCCTCTTCTGGGGATGGCTGCGGACGCTGCTCACGTACTCGCTGTACTCGGCGGTCGCGGCCTGCGTCGTGCGTGTGTTCCTGGGGGCGGTGCGGGCGGCCAGCGACGGCATCTGGAATTCGCTCACTCCCGACCTGGAGGCGCTCGGGGCGGCCCTGATGTGGATCGTCTCCTACCTCGTGCTCGCGCTGGCGGGGATCCTGGCGGCGTTCAAGATCCCCGAGCTGGCGTCGGGATTCGTCTCCGGGAGTGTCAGCGGGGGCGGCATGCTGGGAGCGCTGGCAGCGACCGCGACGGCCGGCAAGGCGGCCGTGATGGTCAAGGGCGCCGCGGCGTTGCGCAAGTGACCCGGGGGCGGCAATTGAACCGGGCGGCGCACACTGTCAGGGAGAGCGGGCCGGACCGCGGGCCGGAAGTTGGGCGGCCCCGTCCGGAGCGGCGCGGCCATCGCCGGGACATCGACCCGCGGCGCGAGCGTGTCAGCTTCGCCACCCGCCAAGCGCGGACGCTGGAAGACCTCGGGATCTACCGCTGCGCGGCCGTGGCGGACATCGCCGCCGAGCGCTTCGGGGGCCATCCCTACGCCGCGCGGCGGGGCATCGACCAGCTCAAGCGGCGCGGACTGGTAGAGGAATTTTCGGCGAGGGGTCCCAAGGGAGGGGCCTTCAAGGTCGTGCACCTTACCCACGCCGGGCGGCAAGAGGCACGGATCGGGCGGCGCGACGCACTGGATCCGGACCAGCGCTACTGGGGCGGGCGCGCCAAAGCGCGGGAGGCCTCCCACGAGGCCGGGGTCTACCGGGCCGGGCGGAAGGAATGCCGCCGGCTTGAGGGGGAGGGCGCAACGGTCAAGCGGGTCCGCTGCGACTCGGAACTCAAGTCGGCCGTCGCGAAGGCTGCGGAGAAGGCCAGGGCCCGGTCCGGACGCGAGGCGGCCGAGCAGGTCAAGCGGGCCGCCGCGGCGGCGCTCGGAGTGCCGGTCGTCGATGGCAAGGTGACCTACCCGGACCTGCAGATCGAGTATATCGACGCCGAGGGTCACGGCGGGCGGGTCAACGTCGAGGTCGCGACCGGGCACTACCGGGGAAAGGACATCTCCGCGAAGCTGGCGGCGGGCTTCCGGATGCACGCTGCGGACGGCCGGGCGAAGCGCAAAATCGACCTGGCACGTCTCGAAGGCCGCGGAGGCGGGGGCGGCGGAGGCAGCCGCGGCGAAGGGGGGTTGCTGGAGTTGTGATCGCGCACCTACAGGGCCGGGAGAAGGCCATCCAGGAACTCGGTTTCAAGCCCGAGGATGCCGAGTGGATCGCCCTGGTCGCGCTGCACAGCGGCGTGTTCCTGCGGTCCCAGTACGGGCGGTTCGTGGGGGACAACACCAGTACTGGCCGCAAGCGAGCCGAGCGTCTCGTCGGAGGGCTCCTGCAGCGTGGGCTCGGCTCTGACTACGATGTGCCGGGTCTGGGTCGGGTCTGCCGGCTGAAATCCCGGACCGTCTATCGCGCCCTGGGCGCCGAGCACATCCGCCACCGTAGGGACGCCGCCCAGCTAACCCTCCTCCGGCGCCTGCTATCGCTGGATTTTGTTCTCGGTGAGCTCGGGTTGCCCTGGCTGCCCACCGAGCCCGAGAAGGTGGCGGCGTTTGAGGCTTTGGGGATACCGAGACAGGTACTCCCGAAGCGAGTCTATGGATCCAAGAGGAAGGGGCGGACTGAACGGCCATTCGGCTGGAAAATGCCGATTGCGTTCGCAGATGGGCTGGCGCGGTTTGTCTTCGTGGACATCGGCGGGGAGACGCATGAGGAGCTGCTCTCCTGGGGTGCGGAGCACGCCCCCCTGTGGTCCGCGCTCGCCGCGCGCGGCCTGCGGACGGAGGTGATCGCGGTGGCTCTGGCAAATGGGCGCTTGGTGGATACGGAGCGCATTCTGACAGGGTGGACGGAACCCGGGATCAGGGTACCAGGGGCGCGCGTGAATGATGCCCAGCTGGACGAGTTGAAGCGGGCCGAGGGGGCGCTTGCTTCGCTCGACGAGCCCGCTATGTCGAAGTGGGGTGGGCTGAACGGAACGATCCGGCGAGTCGCCGAGTTGCAGCGGCGGAGGGATGCGGTGGGGCAAGAAGGGCCGGAGCGGATCCGTCTGGATGGGGTTCGGGTGTGCTCGGCTCAATTGGCGTGGACAGCGCGATGAGGTGGCTGTGGTGGTAGTCCAGGGTGTCACGAAGCAATCAGCGGCTTGTGACACATTTTCCGGGGGGCTTGTGACATTGATGGTCCCTGCAACTGCTTGCGACAGGCGGGCTTCCGTGGGGTCCATCACGGTCTCGTGGCAGTCGGCGGGGTTGGGAAATGGTAGGAGCGACCCCCCCTTTCGGGCCCTGCGGACTGCCACGGGATCGTCACCTTGTGACATGATCCCGCGTCCGGGGGTCGCTCCTACGAATTGGGGATTATATACGAGATTACCCAGAGCGCCTCGCGGCTTGCGCGGAGAATTAGCACGTAGTTCGTTGATTTTATTGCATTTAGGGACGGTTTCCGCTTGACTCGCTGGGTAGACTCCTGTAAGATATAAGTATGAAGA
>JAPOPO010000384.1 GCA_026712885.1 Rhodospirillales bacterium
CATCTTGTAGACGGCATCGGCATCGCCGCTGGCGTCGATGACCCGCTCGGCGCTCACTCTGGTGTAGCCGGACTTGGTGTGGAGAACGAGACCGGCCAGGGTGTCGTCCTCCACGATCACGTCGATCATCTGGGTGTGGTAGAGGGCATCGACACCCGCACCCCGCACCAAATCAGTGGCGACTCGCTTGTATGTGGCGCAGTCGTGCGTGACGACCCAGGTCTTGCCGTAGATCTGCGGCCGGGTGACGCCGCCTTCGGCTTCGAGCGCCGCGCGAAAGCGCTCGGCAAACCCGAAGATGACCTGCTGGGGCTGCGCCATGCGCGGCTCGTCCACCGTCATGTAGAGGCCACAGACGGTGCCCGACATGCCGGAGACCGCAGCGCCGCCGCAATAGCCCAGACGCTCGATCAGGAGCGTCTTGTGGCCCAACTCGGCAGCGGTGGTGGACGCGGCGATCCCGGCCGGCCCGCCGCCGACGACCACCACGTCGTAGTGGCCGAAGTGGGGCACGTCCTCGAAGGCGGCGGCACCCAGGCGCCCGAGATACCGTTCCATGCGTCAGGCTCCGGAGAGGAGGCGGCGCATTTCGCGCACGGTTCTCGAAAGCGTGCAACAGGATTCCAGGGGCTCCACCGTCGCCGCCGGAACCCGGTACGGCTATCCTGCACCCGCCTATCGACAACGGGCGCGCGCCTTGTAGCGGAGAGCAGGAACATGGCCAAGACGGCGCCGGTATTCCATGACACCGCGAGCGATCCGCTGCTCCAGCCCTTCAGGCTGAAACACCTCACCCTCAAGAACCGCATCATGAGCACCAGCCACGCGTGCGGGCTCGTCGAGGACGGCATGCCGAGCGAGCGCTACCAGCGCTACCACGAGGCCAAGGCGAGGGGCGGGCTGGCGCTCACCATGTTCGGCGGCTCGTCGAACGTCTCGCCCGAATCCGCGTGGAGCCTGCCGCAGATCAACCTCTACGACGAGCGCGTGGTCGAGCACCTCCAGCGGTTCTCTCGGCGCGTCCACGCCCACGGCGCCGCCCTGATGTGCCAGGTGAGCCACGTCGGCGGGCGCGGCGAGCCTTACGCCGGGGCGGCACTTGCGCCCATCGGCCCGTCGCCTGTGCGCGAGACCCTGCACCGGGCCTTTGCGAAGGAGATGGACGAGCACGACATCGCGCGCGTCGTGGCCGACTTCGCCGAGGCTGCGGTGCGATGCAAGGAAGGCGGGCTCGACGGCATCGAGACCTTCGCCGGTGTGCACCTGATCGGCCAGTTCCTCTCGCCTGCGACCAATCGTCGCATCGACAAGTTCGGCGGCTCAGTCGAGAATCGCTGCCGCTTCGGGCTGATGGTGCACGAGGCGATTCGCAAACGCGTAGGCGATGACTTCATCGTCGGCATCCGCTTCGTGATCGACGAGGCGGGCCCGCACCACCTCACCTTCAAGGACGGCCTGAGGATTGCCACTATCTTCGAGGCGTCGGGCACCATCGACTTCTTCAACGCGATCTACGGCCGCATCGATACGGAGTTCAAGCTCGCGGCCGACTGCATGCCGGGCATGGCTTCGCCCGAAGCACCGTTCCTGGCCCGCGCCGGAGCCTTCAAGCAGGCGGTGAGGCTTCCGGTCTTCCATGCGACGCGCATCACCTCGTTGGAGACGGCGCGGCGTGCGATCCGCGACGGGCTGCTCGACATGGTGGCGATGACCCGCGCGCACATCGCCGACCCCGACCTGGTCGCCAAGCTCGCCCGCGGCGAGGGGGCGCGCGTGCGCCCCTGCGTCGGCGCGACCCATTGCATGAGCCCGCTGCGACCGACCTGCATTCACAATCCCTCCACCGGCCGCGAAGCGGCGTTGCCGCACGCAATTGAGCGGGCGGCGAGGAAACGTAGCGTGCTCGTCGCTGGCGGTGGGCCGGCCGGACTGGAGGCCGCGCGGGCCTGCGCCGAGCGCGGCCACGACGTGCGGCTGTGCGAGGCCTCGGGAAGGCTCGGCGGGCAGGTGCTGCTGGCCGCGCAGGCTAGCTGGCGCAGCGAACTTGCGGGGATCGTCGAGTGGCGGGCCCGCGAGCTGGAGCGCCTTGGGGTGGAGGTTCGCCTCAACTCACCCGTCGAGGCCGGTTCGGTCGAATGCGATACCGATATCGTCATCGTTGCGACTGGCGGCGTGCCCGATCTCGACTGGATCGAGGGCGCGGAGCACTGCACCAGCGTCTGGGAGGTCCTCTCGGGCGCCGCGCCCGCCGCCGAGGACTCGATCGTCTACGACGGGACCGGCCGCCACGCGGCGCTCACGGCGGCGGAGGCGATCCGGCAAGCGGGCGGGGAGGTCGCGTTCTTCGGCCTCGACGGCCATCTCGCGATGGAGATGTCCTACGCGGAGCAGGTCATCTGGCGCCGGCGCACCTACGTGCTCGGTATCGAGCCCAGGCTCGACCGGCGCCTGGAGCGCGTCCGACGCGAGGGCAACCGGCTCCGTGTCACCTTCCGCAATGAATTGACCGACGAAGCCGAGGAACACGAGACCGGCCGCATCGTGGTCGAGCACGGGACGCGCCCCGCCGACACCCTCTTTCACGGCCTGGCGGATCGCGCGTCAAACCAGGGCGTGGTCGATCAGAAGGCCTTGGTCGCGGGCGCGCCGCAGCCGGAAGCAGTCGACGGGACCTTCCGACTCTTTCGTATCGGCGACGCGGTCTCCAGCCGCAACATCTACGCTGCGGTGCTCGACGCCTTCCGCCTTTGCCGGACTTTGTAGGCAGTGGGGGAGGGCGCGGCCGTGCTGACCGCGCCCGTAACTAAGACGCGCGGGCTGCGCGCCGTCCACGCACGAGCTGCGACAGGAACACGAGGCCGAGCAGCGCGAGCCCAGCGGGATAGATCAACTCCTTGGGCGGCAGGTCGGTCTGCTCCACGTCCACGCCCGTGACGTAGTCGCCCCAGTCGATGCCCGCCTGCTCCGCCATGCCGTTCCAGGCGAGGTC
>JAPOPO010000385.1 GCA_026712885.1 Rhodospirillales bacterium
AGATGCAGCAGGCGGCGGCAGAGGGCCACGAGGTCGCGCGGCTGCACTCCGGCGATCCCTCGCTCTACGGCGCCATCCGCGAGCAGATGCGCCGCCTCGACCGCCTCGGTATTCCTTACGACGTGACCCCCGGCGTGCCGGCCTACGCGGCAGCGGCGGCGGCGCTCAAGCAGGAGCTCACACTCCCCGGCATCGCCCAGACGGTGATCCTGACCCGGACCGCCGTGCGCGCGTCCTCCATGCCCGACAACGAAGGGCTGGAGATCCTCGCCGCAGCCGGCGGGACCCTCGCCATCCACCTCTCCATCAACAACCTCGCGAACGTGACGCGGGCGCTGATCCCCCACCGCGGGGCGGACTGCCCCACCATCGTTGCCTACCGTGTGAGCTGGCCCGACGAGCGCATCATGCGCGGCACCCTCGGCACGATCCGGGACAAGGTGAAGGCCCTCGGCCTCACGCGGACGGCGCTGATCCTCGTTGGCCGGGCTCTGGATGCGCCCGACTTCGACGAAAGCCAGCTCTACGATCCCGCCCATCACCACGTGCTGCGCCCGCGGCGCAAGGCCTGACTACGCCTCCCCGAGGCGCTTTTCGATCCAGGTCAGCGCATCCTCGACCGAGGACGCGCACGGGCCGGGCGGTGGCGGCGGGCGGCGCACCATCACCACCGGGAGCCCGAGCAACCGCGCCGCCGCCAGCTTGGCCGCCGTCGCATCGCCGCCGCTCGCACGAGTAACCAGGCAGTCGATACGGTAATCGGCGAGGAGCGCGCGCTCGTCGGCTTCCGCGAAGGGCCCGCGCGCGCAAATCAGCCGGTGGCGAGCGAGCGGGATCGGCTCCGCCGGCTCGTCCACCAGTCGCACCAGGAACCAGAGGTCGGGGCGGCTCGCGAAGGGCGCGAGCGCGCGGACTCCCACGGTAAGGAACACGCGCTCCGCTTCCACGGGAATCGCCCCGACTGCCTCCTCCACCGTGGCGACGTCGATCCAGCGATCGCCCGGCGCGGGTCGCCAGGATGGCCGCACCAGCACCAGGTGTGTCGTGCCCGCCCGCGCCGCCGCCTCGCTCGCCTGCGCCGAGATGCGCGTGGCGTAGGGGTGGGTGGCGTCGACGAGCAGTCCGATCCGCTCCTCCCTCAGATACGAGGCCAGGCCGTCCGCACCACCGAAGCCGCCGATGCGGACCTCGCCCGCCGGAAGGATCGGCGCGCGGGTGCGGCCGGCGAGCGCCGAAATCACAGTCACCGAGGGGCCGAAGCGCGCCTCCGCAGCCTCGGCCAGCGCGCGGCCCTCGGCCGTGCCTCCCAGGATCAGCAGGCGCTCAGGGGCCGGCGCGGCCAACGATGCAGCCTGTGCGATCGACGATGAGCACGTCCAGGCGCGGCGTGAGCGGGGCGCCCTCAAGCACGCCTTCGGCCACCACGCGCGCCTCGGCGGCGATGGCATCGGCAAGCGGGAGACCGATCTCGGTCGCGACCTGCAGAATTGCGCCGGCCGAGCCGGCAGCCTCGGCTTGCGCCAGCGTCGCCTCCGATGCCCCGAGGGCAGCGAGGCGGCGGACGAGCCCCTCGCGGTCCACGCTGCTGCGCTGGGAATGCAGGTCCATGTGGCCGTCGGCGAGCTTGCCGATCTTGCCGAAGCCGCCGGCGATGGTGAGCCGCGGCACCGGCTTGCGCCGGATCAGCTTCAGCGTGGCGCCGACGAAATCGCCCATGTCGATCAGCGCCGCTTCGTCGAGGCCGTAGAACGCCTGCGCTGCCTGCTCCGAGACCCGGCCCGTCGCGGCCGCGAGGTGGGTGGTGCCGGCAGCGGCGGCCACGTCGATCCCTTGCCGGATCGAGGCGATCCACGCGGCGCAGGAGTAGGGCTTCACGATGCCGGACGTGCCCAGCACCGAGAGGCCGCCGACGATGCCGAGCCGGCCGTTCATCGTCTGGCGCGCGAGCCGGCGCCCATCCGGGATCGCGATGGCGACGGAGACATCGGCGGGCCCGCCCAGCGCGGGCGCGAGGTCGTCCAACATTTCCGCGATCATCCGCCGCGGGGCCGGGTTGATCGCGGGCTCGCCCACAGCGAGGCTGAGGCCCGGCTTGGTCACGATTCCGACGCCTTCTCCGGCGCGGAAGACGATGCCCGCACCCGCAGGTGCCGGGCGAACCCAGGATTCCACCAGCGCGCCGTGGGTCACGTCGGGGTCGTCGCCCGCGTCCTTGCGCACGGCGGCGCGCCCGTGGCCCGGACCGCGCTCGGCCACCACCAGCGGGAAGGAGGGTTCCTGGCCGCCCGGCAGCGTCACCGAGACCGGATCGGGGAAGCGCCCGGTGACCAGCGCCGTGTAGGCCGCGCGGGTCGCCGCTGCGGCGCAGGCGCCCGTGGTCCAGCCCGACCTCAGCTCGCCGGCTCTTCCCGAATGTGCTGTCATCCCACCGGTTATACCGCGCGAGCCCTCGGCCGGTGTAGAGTGCGGTGATGGACGACGTCTCCTCGCCTCCTCGCAGACCCGCGTTGCCCACAATCGAGCCGGGCTCGGTCTGGCTCGTGGGCGCCGGCCCGGGCGACCCGGGCCTGCTCACGCTCCACGCCGCAAACGCGCTCGCGGCGGCCGATTGCGTCGTCTACGACGCCTTGGTCTCGCCCGAGATTTTGGCGCTGGCCCGGCCGGGCGCAGCGCTCGAGTACGCCGGCAAGCGGGGCGGCAAGCCGTCGGCAAGCCAGCCGGACATCTGCGGCCGGCTGATACGGCTCGCACGGCAGGGGCAGCGCGTCCTCCGCCTCAAGGGCGGCGATCCCTTCGTCTTCGGCCGGGGCGGGGAGGAGGCGCTGGCGCTCGCCGCGGCCCGCATTCCCTTTCGTCTTGTGCCGGGTGTCACTGCGGCCGCCGGTGGCCTGGCCGCGGCCGGCATTCCGATGACTCATCGCACCACGAATTCGGCGGTGACCCTGCTCACCGGCCACGATGCGGCGGGCGGCGTGCCGGACGCGCTCGACTGGCAGGCCATCGCGCAGGGCGCGCCGGTGCTGATCTTCTACATGGCGCTCCGACAGCTCGACGCCATCGCCCAGCGGCTGACCCGGAGCGGCCTCTCCGGTGAGACGCCAGCGGCCCTCATCAGCCATGCCACCACCGGCGCCGAGCGCATCGTGGAGGCCCCGCTGGCGGAGGCGGCGGCTGCGGCCGAACGCGCAGGCATCGAGGCGCCCTGCTTGGTCGTCGTGGGCGACGTGGTGCGGCTCCGCCGCGCGCTGGATCCGGCGGCGACGGTCGAGGCGCGGGCCGAGGCGGCCGAGGCGCTGGCCCGGCACTGGCGCCGAGCCGCCGGTTGAAGAGAAGCTAGGGGACCGAATCCTTTTGCGACACGGGCCACAGCAGGGCTAGTCTGGCGCCCTGAAGGAGCCCTGAGCACACATACCAGCTTATGTGGAAGGAACTCGGAAAATTCGGCATGGGTCCGCCGTCTGGCGGCGGCGGCCAGCAGCCCGGGCGCGGCGGCCAGCGGTCTCCCCTGGGCCGCAACCCAGTGCTATGGATCGTGGTGATCGGCGCGATCCTCATTTACACGCAGATGGATGGTTCAGGGTCGCTATTCGGTCCGGTCGACCAGGGCCACGTCTCCCGCATGGCGGTGGCGCCGGATCAGATTACCGGCGACTTCTCCCTGGTCGATCACACCGGCACGCCGCGCTCCGACGAGGACTTCCACGGCGCGCACTCGCTGATCTATTTCGGGTTCACCTGGTGCCCCGATGTCTGCCCGTCCGCCATGCTGGTCATGGTGCAGGTGATCGAGGATCTGAAGCTGCAGGACAGGGCGGTGCAGCCAATTTTCATCACCGTCGATCCGCAGCGCGACACGGTGGAGAAGCTCGCCAACTATGTCGCGCAGCTCCCCGGCCTGATCGGGCTCACCGGCTCGGAGGAGCAGGTGGCATCGGCGCTTCAGTC
>JAPOPO010000386.1 GCA_026712885.1 Rhodospirillales bacterium
ACGATGCGCTCCTGCGAGGGGATGACCTCGAGCTCGAGGCGGTCGTTGTAGGGCATCGGCGAGTGGGGGGCGCCGAGGCGGGCGACGGGGGCGTCGAGATAGTCGAAGGCCTTGTCCACCACCATGGCCGCGACCTCGGCGCCGAAGCCGCCGCGCACCCAGGCCTCGTGCACGATGAGGAGGCGGTTGGTCTTGCGCACGCTGGCGCGGATGGTCTCCTCGTCCAGAGGCTGCAGGGTGCGGGGGTCGATGACTTCGACGCTGATGCCGTCGCGCTCCAGCACCGTGGCGGCGCTCAGCGCGCGCGGCACCATGGCGGACGTCGCCACCACGGTGACGTCCGTGCCCTCGCGCTTGACGTCGGCCTTGCCCAAGGGGATGGCGTAGAGCTCCTCCGGCACCGGGCCGGTGCCGCCGAGGTAGAGCAGCTTCTGCTCCAGGAAGACCACGGGGTTGTTGTCGCGGATCGCGGCCACCAGCAGCCCCTTCGCCTCGTAGGGGCTGGACGGCGCCGCGACCACCAGCCCTGGCACGTGGGTGAACCACGCCTCCAGGCTCTGGCTGTGCTGGGCCGCGAGCCGGATGCCGCCGCCCTGGGGGCCGCGCACCACCAGCGGCACGGAGGGCTTGCCGCCCAGCATGAAGCGGAACTTGGCCGCCTGGTTGACCAGCATGTCCATGGTGAGCGCGACGAAGTCGAAGATCTGGATCTCCACCACCGGGCGCATGCCGGCGATGGCGGCGCCGACGCCGCAGCCGACGAAGGTCGCCTCCGAGATCGGCGTGTCGCGCACGCGCTCAGGCCCGTAGCGCTCCATCAACCCCTTGGAGACGCCGAAGATGCCACCGGTGGCGCCGACATCCTCGCCCATGAGGAAGACCCGGTCGTCGCGCAGCATCTCCTGATCCAGCGCCTCGTTGAGCGCCTCGGGGTAAGACAGCATGCGCTCGGTGTTCGGCCCAGGCTCCGTGTAGGTCGCGTGCGGGGCGTAGACGGCGTCGAGCATCGCCTGTATCGGCGGCTCCGGGCTCTCGCGGCCGTAGGTGACGGCGGTCTCGATCTCCTCGTCGACGGCCTGCGTGGTCTCGTCGAACTGCTCGTCCGAGAAGCCGCCCTCGCTCGTGAGGCGCTTCTCCATGCGCGCGATGGGGTCGCGGTACATCCAGGACTCAAGCTCGTCCTCGGGCCGCGGGTCGCGCAGGTTGACGCGGAGCGAGTGCTGGCCGTGGCGGTAGGTCATCGCCTCGATCAGCGTCGGCCCCTCGCCGGCGCGGGCGCGGTCCACGGCCTCCCGCCACACGAGATAGACCTCGACGCCGTCGTTGCCGTCCACGGTGATGCCGGGGATCTCGTAGGAGGCCGCGCGGTTCGAGACCTGGGAGACCGCAGTGGTGTTCCGATAGGAGGTGGAGAGCGCGTACTGGTTGTTCTCGCAGACGAAGATCACCGGCAGCTTCCACACCGCCGCCAGGTTGAGGGATTCGTGGAAGACGCCCTGGTTCGACGCGCCGTCGCCGAAGAAGGCCACGGCGACCTTGTCCGTCCCCTGCAGCCTGGCGGCGAGGCCGGCACCGGTAGCAAGCGGCATGGCGGCGCCCACGATGCCGTTGGCGCCCATGATGTTGAGCTCCATGTCGGCGATGTGCATGGAGCCGCCGAGGCCC
>JAPOPO010000332.1 GCA_026712885.1 Rhodospirillales bacterium
GGAGCTCCGGATCGTGACCGGCGACCTTGGTGTGTCGGTGGTGGGCGAAATGGAAGAAGCGCTGATAGCTGTGGGCATAGAAGCGGGGGAAGCTCGCCAGGTGGCCAAAGGCGTCGTTGAGGGTCCGGTTGCGGAAGACCGTCCAATGCCCGAGCTCATGCTGGCCCGCGTAGCAGAAGCCCCAAAGGATCACGCCCTGGGCCACGAAGAGCGGTGCGACCCACCAGCTCCCCCACAGCACGTGGATCCCGAAGCCGATAATCCCTGCGGCGCCGAGCTGGCTCAGCACCTGGAGCCAGCCCAGGAGGTCCGAGCGGCGCGACAGTGCCTTCAGGCGCCGCGCCTCGATCAGGTCCTTTCGGGCGATCCAGTCGTCCATGCCGTTATTCAGTCCGACGCGAGGCAGCCACTCTACGCCCACGCTCGATCAGTAGGAAGCGATTGATGGCGCTTTGCCGCCATGAGCTCCAGGTCCCGTCCGGCCATTGGACCCGAATCTCCGCCGCTTCTGCCGCGCCCAGGCCGAAGTGGATCCAACCGGCCTGCCCGCTGACATGGCCGCCCCCAACCACCACCTCATGGCGCTGAATGCGGCCTTGAGCGCGCACCTCGATCCATGCGCCGATGGCGTTCCGGTTTGCTTCCTCCTGCCGCAGCATCACCTGTAGCCAGTGACCGCTGACGCGGCTTCGGTTATGCAGAATCTCGACGTTGGCGATGCGGTTCACGACGACGATATCGAGCAAACCGTCGAGGTCGAGGTCGATCACAGCACCGCCGCGACTCCGCCGCATGCTGGCTGCGCCCGCCTCCACCGAGGCCTCGCGGAAGCGGCCGTCGGGGCCGCCGAGAAGCAGGTTGTTCGGGTCTTCCGCCGCGGCCTCCTCCATCTCTTCCACATTGCCCTTGGCGACGAAGAGGTCGATCCAGCCGTCGTTGTTCACGTCGGCGAACTGCGAATGCCAGGCCGTCGACGGCCGCTCGTCATCCCCTGCATGGGGGCGCGTGGCCTCGACGCCGTGCTCGAAGGCGATCTCGCGGACCTCGGGCCCGCCGGTGCCGCCCGGCGCGAGCGTGCGCAGCCGGTTCGTCCCCATGTTGGAGAGGAAGTAGTCGGGCAGCCCGTCGCCCGTGAGGTCGTGGCTGGCGATCCCCATGCCCCAAATCCTCAGGCGCGGCCAGCCGTCAGCGCGGCCGTAGAGCCGGGGCTCGGCGCCCAGGTGCCAGAGCTGCTCCTCCCCGGTGTCCTCGTGATAGAAGCGGTCGTTGCTAATGCGGAGGTCCGCCCGGCCCGCGCGGCTCCAGTCGGAGAACAGCATCGAGAGCGGGCAATGGCCCGGAGAGAGGCGCACCGGCGGCCCGTAACGCTCCGCATCGGGCTCGGCCGGGCGGAACAGGACATTGTCCGGGCAGGCTGGCGTCGGCGCCTCTCCGGTCGCCGAATCGCCGAAGGGCGTGTGCATGGCCGCCCACATGTCGCGATCGACGTAGTTGCCGAAGGCGAGGGTCGGCAACCGGTTGTCGCCTTCCCAGACGGCGCTGAAGGCGGTGGTCCAGCGGTCACCGCCGGGAACGCCCCAAGCCTCGTCGGCCCCCGCAAAGCTGCAGTCGCCGAGACCGCGGTAGAGCCGGTTCGCGCCCTGACGGAGCACGGCGATATCCATCATGCCGTCGCCGTCGATATCCAGCGGATAGGCCCCGGTCACGCCGGTTTCGACGAGTTCGCTGCCGTCCACCGCCGAGAAGCGCAGCGCGCCCGGCGTGCTGACGTTGCGGTAGAGCCGGGCCGGGCTCGCACCGCCCGCGAAGAAGAGGTCCGGGTCGCCGTCGAGGTCGCAGTCGAAGGCGGCGACGCCACCGCCCACGTAGTGCGTCCAGTCGCCGGTATAGGCGTGCTCCACCCTGGCTGCAGCGGCGATATCGACGAAGCGTGGCGTTTGCAGGTCGCCGGCACCGGCGCCGACTGTTCCTCCTGCCCACAGGAGCAAGGCCAGAAACGTCGCGGTGAGGTATTCGCGGGTCTGTCGGCGCGCCATCGCGTCCGTTCCGCGGTGAGCCTAGTCAGGCGCGGCCGAGTCTCGTCGCGGGGCCCCGGCCAATCGCCGTTGGATGTATTGGACGAACGCCTGTCTCTGGAGGAACTTGCTGACCGATTCGATCGCGCCGGCGACGCC
>JAPOPO010000392.1 GCA_026712885.1 Rhodospirillales bacterium
ATACTCGCGTATCGCGCAAACTGCGATTTGGCACCTGGGCGTCGCCATCCACGAGCTATGGCGGCGCACCCGCGCCGGATTTCCACCGGCTGTCTGGTCTCACCAGTCTGTCGGGATGGCTCCCGACCACTCCGCCATTATTCCAATAAAAACAACAGGTTATGAAGGTTGTACCACGATTCGTACCACAAACATGAAAGCCTTGAATGACGCCACTTGGCGTTTTCTGAAACCTGCCTGGTAAGCGTTCGGGCGCGCCGGTACGGGGGGCTCTGGTAACGCGATCCGACATTCGCTATGGTCGCCCCCATGGCGTATCGCGACACCGAAGTCGACCCGATTGCGCAGGTTCCCGGCGCCGCTTCGTTGCCCACGCCGCCGGACTGGCGGCGGCTGTACGAGCAGACGCTAGAGCGTGCGGAGGCAGCGGAAGCGCGCACGGAAGAACTGAAGTCGGCGGAGCTGTCCGCGCGCACTGACGCGGGTTACTGGAGGTCGCAGTTCCAGGCGGCCCGGCGCAAGCGGCTTGAGGCTGTCGAGCACGCCCGGCAAGCCCGCCGCGCGGCGAAGGCGCTGCGCCGGGATGTGGCGCGGATGCACAAGGCGTTGCCGAAGGCCGAGGCCCAGGCCACCGAGATCGGCCGCTTGCGCAGGTCTCTGTCGCGATCGGACGACAACCAGGCCCGGTTGCGCCATCTGCTGCACGAGGCGTTGCGGCTCCACGACAAGCTCAAGGGGAGATGCCGGCGACTGCGCACCGCGTTGAAGAGATCCGTGGCTGCGAAGGACGGACTGAAGGCGCGGCTGCGGTGCGTGACGGCTCCGGCCGCAGCGGACGCCGACCTGCGCAAGGCGCTGGCACGGTCGCGGCGGCACAAGACCGCGCTCAACGCGGTGACGAAGGAGAACACGCGGCTGCGCCGAACCGTGACGAGACTGCGGCACCGGACCGGGGCGCAGGAGACGGAGATCGCGAAGCTGCGCGCGACCCGCGCGGTGCTGGCCAAGGCGTTGCACGGCCGCAAGAGCGAGATGCGCGAGCGCCCGGGCACCGGACATCCGCGCGGCCAGGTTCGCGGTGGTCCCGGCCACGGCCGCACCCCGCGGCCCGCACTTGAGGAACGCGTCGAGGAGAACCACCCGCCCGAGGTGGCGCGCACGTGCGGCGGTTGCGGGAAGCCCTACGCGGCGGTCGGCGCGGAGGAGTCGGCGCTGGTCGAGATCGAGGTCAAGGCGCACCGGCGCGTGATCCGCCGGGGGCGCTGGCGCCGCACGTGCGGGTGCGCCGCCTCGCCCGCCGAGGTATCGGCGCCGCCCGTGCCGCGGCTGTTCCCCAACACCTCCTTCGGAGTCAGCGTCTGGTCGCGGTTCCTCTACGAGCGCTACGCGTGCCTGCGGCCGGTGCATCGGATCTCGGCGTGGTTCGGCGACCAGGGGCTGCCGGTCGCCGCAGGGACGCTGGCCGACAGCGTGCCGCGCTTCGTGCCACTGTTCGAACCGCTCGGCGAGGCGATCCTCGCGCACCAGACCGCGGCGGCGCTGCGCCACGCCGACGAGACCGGCTGGCGAGTGCAGGCGCTGCGCACCGAGGGCCGTTCCGCCCGTGCCTGGCTGTGGACGTCGGTCAGCGACGACGCGGTCTACTTCCACATCGACCCGAGCCGCAGCGCCGCGGCGGCGCAGACGTTGTTCGGCGAGTTCCAGTGCGTCACGGTGATCGTCTGCGACCGCTACAGCGCCTACAAGAAGCTGATGCGCCTGCTCAGCGGCCTGGTGATCCTGCAGTTCTGTTGGAGTCATCAACGGCGCGACTTCATCCAGTGCGCCGCCGGGCAGGTCGACCTCACCGGCTGGTGCGAGGCATGGCTCGAACGGATCGCCGCCATCTACCGCCTCAACGAGGCGCGGCTGGTCCACTACGATCGCGGCGCCGAGTCCCAGGGCGCGGCGTTCGACGCGGCGCAGCAAGCGCTTGAGACGGCGCTCGACGATGTGTTCGCCGTCGCCGAACGCGAGCTCGCCGGACTGCCGGACGATGCCCGCGAAGGCAAGGCGCTGCGCTCGCTGGTGAACCACCGCGAGGGCCTGACCGTGTTCGTCGACCGTCCGTGGGTGCCGCTCGACAACAACACCGCCGAGCGGATCCTGCGCGCTCCCGCGATCGGACGGCGCCTATCGTTCGGCTCCGACTCCGGCATCGGGGCGCGGTACACGGCGCTCATGTACTCGGTGATCGGCACCCTGAACGTGAACGGCATCGACGTCCCGCGCTGGCTCGACGCGTGGCTGGCGGCGTGCGCGGAGAACGGCGGCCGGCCGCCGGACGACCTCGCGCCATGGCTGCCCTGGTCGATGGACGAGGCGCGCCGCCGCGAACTGACGGCGGCGGGATGATCGGCGCGGTCGAGTGCCGCTACCACGGCCGCGACTTCACCGTCGACGAGATGGCGCTGCTGCGGGAACTGATCGCCGGCCCGCCGGCGCTCAACCGCCACGCCCTGTCGAAGGAGTTCTGCCGGCGCATCGGCTGGTACAAGGCCGACGGCGGGCTCAAGGACATGATGGCCCGCGTGGTGATGCTGGCCATGCACCGGGACGGGCGCATCGAACTGCCGCCGCCGAAGTGGCGCCAGAACCGGCCCGGGCCGATCGTGTTCGGGCCCGACACCGAGCCGCCGCTCATCGCGCCGCCGAGCGCGCTCGACGAGGTCCGCCCGGTCGAACTGCGCACCGCGGTGCGCTACTCGCGCGAAGGGAAGCTGTGGAACGAGTTCGTCGCCCGCTACCACTCCCTCGGCTACACGACCCTGGTCGGCGCTCAGATGCGCTCCGCCGTGCATGCCCGTGACGGCAGGCCGCTCGCCATGCTCGGCTTCTCCACCGCCGCCTGGAAGCTCGCCCCGCGCGACCACTTCATCGGCTGGTCGCGCCACACGCGCGAGAGGAACCTGCCGCGCGTCGTCGACAACCCGCGCTTCCTGATCCTGCCCTGGATCCACATCCCCAACCTCGGCTCGCACATCCTCGCCATCGTGCGCCGCCAGCTTCCGACGGACTGGACGGCGCGATACAACACCACTCCGGTCTTGATCGAGACCTTCGTCGAGACCCCGCGCTACACTGGCGCCGTCTATCGGGCTTCCGGCTGGACCCATGTCGGCGCCACCCAGGGGCGCGGGCGCTACGACACGAACAAGCGCTACGACAAGCCCCGCAAGGACATCTGGCTGCGGCCCCTGCGCAGGGACTGGAAGCGCGTCCTCAACCGGTAGAGACTGCCGGGAACGTACCGGCGCGCCCGAACGCTTACTGCCTGCACCTGATCGACGACACCGACGACCCGCAGGTTGAGCCGATCGCCGCAGCGATCCCGAGCCACACCTGACCCCCACATCGGCTACCCCTCCGCGCGCGGAACGCGGCAGTGGCACGATGAAATCGGCACCACCCTCAAACGCTGCGACTCGATGGTCCCGATCGTTCGCTCGTCCCGAGGGAACGCAAATCGCCCGGGCACCGGTCGGGCGCCGGAATCGAAGGAATCCGACATGGTGGAACTGGTTCGAGGATGGAAGTCGCAACACGCCCCCGATGGCGACCGTCGCGTGCAAGCACATCGAACCCTTCCACGCCTGGGAGCTGCCCGTCACGGCACGACCGAACAGTCACCAAAGGCCATCACCTCAGATCCCGACACTGTACCGTCAACCTCCCGGGACAGCGCCCGAGACGTGATAGACGCGCCTTTGCAGCGTGCCGGACAGGACGCCTGTCACCTTGGGGACCAGCGGTCGCAGATCGTCCGGCCGGTTGCTTGCGGCAAGCAAGATGACGACCGGAAGCGGCAGGTCGTCCAGGTTCTGCTGATGCGCGAATCCGCGGTCTACGGTGAGCAGCGCATCGAATCCGCTCTCCGCAGCGAGGCCGAGAAGGGCGCCGTTTCCGGTGCCGGCCCATCCCATCTGAGGGACGGTTCGAACCTCGTAGGCGGCAGGAAAGGACGTCCGTAGAGGCCGGGGCACGGACTCGTCAAGCAGCAGCCTCATCCTGCTCGCCGGCGAGAATCATCCTGGCTTTTTCCAGCACCGAGACGGCTTGATCCCGGGACACCGAAGGGAAGTCCTCAAGGAAGTCGTCGAGTCGATCACCCGCTTCCAGGTACTCCATGAGTATGCGCACCGGGACCCTCGTGTGGGCGAACACCGGCGTGCCGCCCAGGATGTCCGGATTCCTGTCTATCGGTTCGCCGTTCATGGTTGCCCCCGTCGCTGGCGCGGCGTTCGGCTTCTCTTCCATGACAGGCTAGCCGTTGGGCCAGGAAATGCAACCTGTCGGCAGGACTCGCGCAGGCCGTGCGGCCATGCGGGATCGACGACGGCGAACACCTCACCGGTCACCGGGTCCGAGCCGCCAGCCCGACGGGCGGCCCTGCGCCTCGTTCGCGCCGAGCACTTGCGGCAAGCGAACGTCCATGGAGCCGCGGCGCGGCTTTCGAGCTCACACCGTTGCGGAACGGTCTTCGACCACATTGGCGCATCCGGGAGGGAGGGGCGATGCCCTGTCGGGCCCGGGTCTCGGCCCTTGCGGGCTTCGATCCCTGTCGCGGGCGCCGCGTAGCCACGGTCCGAGGGCGCGCCCGGAAGGGGCCGGTCACCAGCCCTTGCCGACCAGCCTGGCGTGCGCGCGGGGCGGCGGATGGTCGTCCCACATGAGCTCCCCGGGGAACACCAGGCCCTTCACGCGGCTGCGGTCGGCGAGCACGGCGCGGAAGACGTTGGCCGAGCCCGAGGGAGCCGCGCGCTGGCGGTGGCGCCGGAGCCGGATCACGCGGTGGCGGACGGTGGCCGCGGCGATGCCGCGCCCGGCGGAGAACGCCTCGAAGCACGCCGGGGACACCACGTACGCCTCGCCCTCGATGTTGTGCAGCCAGGCGCCGGGGGCGTTGACCGGCACGGAGCCGTCGCCCAAGCCCGCCCGCACCCAGTTGATCCACTCCCAGCCCGCACCCTCGCCACTGATCGCGGGCGGCGGCGTGCGCTTGGCAACGGGCTCGGTCGTCGTGTCTTTTGGTTCCGGGGCCTTCGGGGGAGCCGCCCTGGCTTCCTCCGCCGGCGGCGCAGCGGGGGGGGACGCGGCCGGCCCGCGGTCGAGCGGGAGGCTGATCCGGCGCTCCGCCTCCTCCGCGATCGCGCGAAGCTCGCTCGGGCCGTCGCCGCAGGAGGCGGCGAGGGGGCGGGCAGGGAGTGGATCAGCTGGGTGCGGGTGGGCTTGGGCGACGGCTCCGTGCCGGTCAACGCCCCCGGCGCGTGGCTGCACAACATCGAGGGCGAGGCG
>JAPOPO010000269.1 GCA_026712885.1 Rhodospirillales bacterium
GATCTCCTGGTAGTAGGCCTCGACGCTGCCCGGCAGGTCGGTGTGGAAGACGTAGCGCACGTCCGCCTTGTCGATCCCCATGCCGAAGGCGATGGTGGCGACGATGACCACGCCGGGCTCGGTCATGAAGGCGTTCTGGTGGTCCTCCCGCTCCTCCTTGCCCATGCCCGCGTGGTAGGGGAGCGCCGGCACGCCCTCTGCCACGAGCATGGCGGCGGTCTCCTCCGTCTTGCGCCGCGACAGGCAGTAGACGATACCGCTCTCGCCCTCGTGGCGGGCGACGAAGCTGCGCAACTGGCGCTTCCAGTCGCGCTTCATTTCCACCGTCAGCCGGATGTTGGGGCGGTCGAAGCCGAGCACGAAGTGCTCGACCCGGCCGCCGAAGAGCTTGTCCGCGATATCGTCGCGGGTGACGACGTCGGCCGTCGCCGTCAGCGCCGCAATGGGGACGCCGGGAAAGAGCGTGCGCAGCCGGCACAGGTCCTCGTACTCCGGGCGGAAGGCCGGGCCCCACTGGGAAATGCAGTGGGCCTCGTCGATGGCGAAGAGGACCACGGGCAGGCGGGCGAGCGCCTCCAGCATGCGCTCGGTCATCAGCCGCTCGGGGGCCATGTAGAGAAGCCGCGTCTCGCCCGCCGCGGCGCGCCGCCAGGCGGCGACGTTCTGACTGCGGTCGTTGGCGGAGTTGATGCAGTCCGCCGCGACGCCCGCGAGCCTGAGTGCCGCCACTTGGTCCCGCATGAGCGCGATCAGCGGGGAGACGACCACCGTGAGCCCGTCCATGACCAGCGCCGGGATCTGGAAGCAGAGCGACTTGCCCGAGCCGGTCGGCATCACGGTGAGCGCGTGGCTCCCGCCAAGCAGAGCCGCGATCACGGCTTCCTGGCCGGGCCGGAAATCCTCGAAGCCGAAGACCTCCCGCAGCACCCGGCGCGCCTGGAGAACGGGGTCCGCCGTCGCCGCCGTCAGCTGCAACGCGCCGTCCTCACGTCGATCGCCGACAAGGGGGGCGCTGGCTGGCTCGCCCCTGTTCACCCGCGATGATCCTCGGCGGCATCCTGCGGCACGAAGCCCAGTACGTCTGCGGCGTGGGAGAGATCGCGATAGCCCCACTTGTTGTCGGACTGGATGAAGAAGATGTCGTAGCGGATCGATTGGTCCAGGTCGACGGCGCGTTCGATGGCGTCGACGACATCCCGCTGACTGCACCACACCGAGAAGGTCCGCGGATCGACCGGGCGGTCTTCGGCGTTGACGAAGCCGATGCGCAGCGCGATCACGGAGAGATCGAAGCTGTCCGCGTAGCAGCGCGCGAGCGCCTCGCCCCAGATCTTGGTGCTCGCGTAAGGGCCCTTGGGGCGCGTCGCCATGTCATGGCGTATCAGCACCCAGTCGGCGGGCACGTCGTCGTAGCGGCCCTCGACCAGCGCGCGATAGGGCTCTTCACGCTCCCAGCCGGCGACGGTCGCGCCTGAGCTGGCGAAGACCACGCGCCTGCAGCCGGCGAGCCGGGCCGCTTCGAGCACGTTGCGGGTGCCGATGACGTTGGTATCCCGCAGCTCTTCCCACGTGTGGCCGTCGCCGGCCTTCGCCGCGAGGTGGACGACGGTGTCCCGGCCTTCGAAGGCGGGTCGGATCGCGTCGAGATCGGAGAGATCCGCACGCACCGTGGCGGCGCCGGGGACGTCGCTCCGATTGAGGGCGGTGAGCCGCGCACGGGGCTCCAGACGCTCGCGCACGGCTCTCCCGATCAGGCCGCTCATGCCGGTGATCAGGATGCTTCGGTTCACGGTCCCCTCAACCTCCATGATGCCGGTCAATCGTCGAACAACCGCTCCGACGCGTTTCGCCCCGGCACGGTGGGCGGCCGGCACGAGAAGCACGAGGCGGAACACCAGCGCGGAGATGCCAACCGGGCGCGACGGGCGCCCCGGGGAGAGGAGGAGAAATGCCATAGTGAACAAGCCGAATGCGATTTTGGTCGTGGGGCGGTGTTCGCGCAACTCAGCCACCGCACTGGCGCGCGTTCACATTGCCGGTCGCTCACGGCCCGACGCTCCGCATCCCGTTGAATCGCTGCAATAAGCTTTGGTCCTGCGTTTTGCTTGCAAACGACAGTCGTCGGTGTTCGTGCAGCAGTGGCCAGATGGTGCAATATGAGGTTGAAACAAGCAGCCAGGCTGAACATCACATGGCGACGTGGAGACAGACCGCTCCGAGCGCGACGCGGGCGGTGGCCTTGATGAGACGTACGGGCTTGGCTGAGGCCTGCCGAGTGCGAAGAGCGGAGCGATGAAGTATCGCCACGAGTTCCGCGTCCGGGCAGGTGGCGACACGGTCTGGCGCTTCTTCGAGAGGCCGCTGGAGGTTGCGCATTGCATGCCTGGCGTCGAAGAAGTGGAGCCGCTCGAGGGCGAGGATGACAGCTATTCCGTCCGCGCGACCCAGAAGCTCGGGCCCATGTCCACGACCTTCCAGGCCAAGGTCCGCATCACCGAACGCGTCGCCGGCACGCGCATCGCATTTACCGCGACCGGCAAAGCGGTGCGCGGCGCAGTCGGCAACTTCCGGGCCCAGAACACGGTGTCGCTGAAGCGGGAAAACGGCGAGACCTGCGTCGCGGTGGAGGGCGAGGTCGCGTTGGCCGGTGTGCTCGGCACCGTCGGCAGCGCGGTGATCAACAAGCACGCCGCGAAAGTGACCGCCGAATTCGCGTCCAATCTGGAGCAAGCTCTTTCGGCCACAGACGAGCCGCACGCCGGACCCCGGCTCGAGGAGACGGCCGTTGAGCGGCAATGAGCGCGCCGTCGCCTTCCGCCTGAACGGCGAGGCGGTATCGGCGGAGGCGCCGGTCCGCATGCACGCGGCCGACTTCCTGCGCCATCGCCTGGGCTGGACCGGCACCCACGTGGGCTGCGAGCAGGGCGTCTGCGGCATGTGCACGATCCTGGTGGACGGCGCCGCCATCAAGTCCTGCCTGATGCTCGCCGTGCAGCTCGACGGCGCCGAGGTCACAACGGTCGAAGCCCTGGCCGAAGGCGACCGCCTGAATGCCGCGCAGCAGGCCTTCAAGCGTCACCACGCGTTGCAGTGCGGCTACTGCACGCCGGGCTTCCTGATGCTGGCGGAGAGCCTCAAGGCGAGCGGACGCACGCTCTCCCGCGCGGAGATCCGGGAAGAGCTTGCGGGCGTGCTCTGCCGCTGCACCGGCTACGAAAACATTCTGCGGGCGGTGGAGGATTACCTGAACGCGGGAGACGAGCGGCCCGCTCCCGAGGCGCCGCAATGAACTCGCCGCGCCAGAGCCTCATCGGCGCCGCCCTCCCGCGCAAGGAAGACGACCGCCTGCTACAAGGCGACGGCCTCTTCACCGACGACGTGCAACTCGCCCATCAGCTGGAGATGGCGGTGGGCCGCTGCCCGTTTCCCCGCGCCGCGATCGGCACGATCGACGTGGCGCAGGCCCACGCGCTCGCCGGCGTCCGGCACGTCCTGACCGGCGCCGACGTGCGGGCCGCGAGCGGGCCGCTGACGGTGCTGAGACCCGTGCCCGGCGCGCCGCTGCTGCCCTACTACGCGCTCGCGGGCGGGGAGGCGATCCACGAGGGCCAGCCGGTGGTGAGCGTGGTGGCGACCAGCCGCGCCATCGCCGAGGACGCGCTGGAGCTCGTCGACATCGACTACGAGCCGCTGCCGCACGTGACCGACACGCTCGGCGCGCTCGCCGACGACGCGCCCGTGCTGCATCCCGAGACGCTGCCGTCCAACCTGCTGACCAGCAACGTGGACCGCGCCGGCGAGCCGGAGCGCCGCATGGCCGCGGCCGCGGTCGTGGTCGAAGGGCGCTTCCATGTGAACCGGGTGAGCGCGCTCCCGATGGAGGGGCGCGGCATCGTCGCCCAATGGCGCGCCGGCGCCCGCACGCTGGAGGTCCACGCCTCCACCC
>JAPOPO010000028.1 GCA_026712885.1 Rhodospirillales bacterium
ATCCCAGAGCCGCAGCTCGATGTAGGGGTTGACGTCCGACGTGGGGTGGATCTCCACCTCCTCGGTGCAGACCACGGCCCAGCCGCCCTCCGCCTTGACGCCCCGCATCCAGGCGAGCGCCGTGGGGTCGCGGTAGCCCATGCCGTTGCAGTGCGGCACCTGGAAGAAGCGGTTCTTCGCCGTCACCGGGCCGATCGCAACCGGCTCGAAGAGCACGTCGAAGCGGGGATCGCGCTGTGTGCCGCTGGTCATCCTCAACCTCCCTCAGTCGCCGGGGCGCAGCTTACGCGATCGCGGCTCGTGCCTCGATCATGGGCGCTCAGCCCCCCGCCTCGGCGAGGAGCGACGCGTTGCCGCCCGCCGCCGTGGTGTCGACGCAGAGGTGGCGCTCCAGCACGTAGCGTTCGGGCGCGCCGGGCTCCGTGATCAGCGGCAGGATCGGACCGGGGCGACGGGCGAGCGCGGCGCGCATTGCCGCCAGCGCGTCGCGATCCGCGATGCAGGCGACGGCGGCGATACCGGTCAGGGTGGTGAGCGCGTCCGGCGCGACCTGACCGTCGAGCACGACCACGAGGGGATCGGTGGCGTGAGCCGTGAGCGCTGCGCTCGCGCCGTCGGCGACCGCCACCACGGCGTTTCCCGCCTCGCGGGCCGCCGCGACCTGCGCCCGCACCGCGTCGGCGCCGGGGCCGAGGCAGAGCACCACGCCGCGGGGCGCGAACGAGAGCCGGTTGGACTCGCCGGTCGGGCCGGGTAGGTCCAGCGGTGCGAAGCGGCCGCCGTCTCCGCCGTGCGTCCCCGCCGCGAGGGCGCGGCCGGCGTCGGCGATGGCGGCGGCGAGCAACGCCTCGTTGATCGCCGCGCCCGAGGGCCGGCCTCCGGCCGGAGCGGCACCGGCCGTGAGGCGGCTCACGTAGTGCGGGCCGCCAGCCTTGGGCCCGGTGCCGCTCAGGCCCTCGCCGCCGAAGGGCTGCGAGCCGACCACCGCGCCGATCTGGTTGCGATTCACGTAGATGTTGCCCGCGCGCACGCGGTCGACGATGTGCTGCACGCGGTCGTCGATGCGGGTGTGCAGGCCGAAGGTGAGCCCGTAGCCGGCCCTGTTGACGGCATCGACGACGGCGTCGATCTCGTCGGCGCCGAAGCTCGCGACGTGCAGCACCGGCCCGAAGATTTCCTCTTCGAGCGCCTCGATGCCGGTGACCCTGAGCAGCGTCGGCGGCACGAAGGTGCCGTCCCCCGGTGCCGCGAGCCGCTTGAGCAGGCGTCCTTCCCGTTCGGCCTCCGCGCAGTGCGCCTCGATGCGGGCCTGCGCGTCCGTGTCGATCGCCGGGCCGATGTCGGTGGCGAGGTCCCACGGGTCGCCGATGCGCAGCTCGTCCATGGCACCGGACAGCATCTCCAGCATCCGCTCCTCGACCTCGCGCTGGACGTAGAGGATGCGCAGTGCCGAGCAGCGCTGGCCGGCGCTCTGGAAGGCGGAGGCGACGATATCGCGCACCGCCTGCTCGGGCAGCGCGGTGGAATCGACGATCAGCGCATTCAGCCCGCCGGTCTCCGCGATCAACGGCGCGTCGGGCGCGAGGTGTTCAGCCATCGCACGGTTGATGAGCCGGGCGGTCTCGGTCGAGCCGGTGAAGCAGACGCCGTCGATGCGGGGGTCGGCGCAGACCGCTGCCCCAACCGTGGCGCCATCGCCGGGCAATAGCTGCACTGTGGCGCGAGGGATGCCGGCCTCGTGCATTAGCGCGATTGCGCGCGCGGCGATCAGCGGCGTCTGCTCGGCCGGCTTGGCGATGACTGCGTTGCCGGCGGCGAGCGCCCCGAAGATCTGGCCGGAGAAGATGGCGAGCGGGAAGTTCCAGGGCGAGATGCAGGCGATCACGCCGCGCGGGGCGCGTCGGCCTTCGCGGCACAGGCGCAGGGCTTCGCTCGCATAGAAGCGCGCGAAATCGCAGGCCTCGCGGACCTCCGCCGCGCAGTCGGGCAGGGTCTTGCCCGCCTCGCGCGCGGCTAGCGCAAAGAGTTCTGGCGCATTCTCTTCGTAAAGATGGGCCACGCGGCGGAGCCGGTCGGCCCGCTCCTCGACGCCCGTCGCGGCCCAGGCCGACGCTCCGTCCCGGGCCGCCTCGAGGGCTGCTGCGATGTCGGCCGGCGCGGCGTCCGTCACGGAACCCACGATCTCGTCCCGGCGTGCCGGGTTCCGTACCGCCGCACGACCGGCGCCAATGGCTTCGCCGGCGATTATCGGCCCGGCCTTCCAGACTGAAGTACGAAAAGGCGTGCGCCCCGTCTCGATCGCATCGACGGTAAGCGGATCGGTGAGGTCCCGTCCTTTCGCGTTGCGGCGGTCGGGGGCGAAGAGGGCGGGCGGCGCCGCAATGGCCGGGTTCGCGACCGCGTCGCCGAGCTCCTCCACGGCCGCGACGGGATCGCGCGCGATCTCGTCTGCCGTCACGCTCTCGTCCACGATCTGGTTCACGAACGAGCTGTTGGCGCCGTTCTCCAGCAGGCGGCGGACGAGATAGGCGAGCAGGTCGTGGTGCGCGCCCACCGGCGCATAGATGCGGCAGCGGACGCCGTGAGCCGCGCGCACGGCCTGGTGCAGGGCTTCGCCCATCCCGTGCAGGCGCTGAAACTCGAAGTCCGTCCTCTCGCCAGCCATGTGCAGCACCGCCGCCACCGTGTGCGCGTTGTGGGTCGCGAACTGCGGATAGAGGCGGTCCGTCATCCCGAGCAGTTGGCGCGCGCAGGCGAGATAGCAGACATCGGTGCCGGCCTTGCGGGTGAAGACCGGGAAGCCGGCGAGCCCCTGCTCCTGGGCGCGCTTGATCTCGGTATCCCAGTAGGCGCCCTTGACGAGGCGCACCATCATGCGGCGCCCGTGCGCCTCGGCGAGCACATGGACCCAGTCGATGACGCGCGTGGCCCGCTTGCCGTAGGCCTGCACCACGACGCCGAAGCCGTCCCAGCCCGCCAATGCGGGGTCGGCAAGCACCGCCTCGATGACATCGAGCGAGAGGTCGAGGCGGTCCGCTTCCTCGGCATCCACGTTGAGGCCGATGCCGGCGGACTTCGCGAGCAATGCCAGCGCGCGCACCCGCGCAACGAGTTCGGTCATCACGCGCGCGCGCTGGGCGAACTCGTAGCGCGGATGCAGCGCCGAAAGCTTGACCGAGACCCCCGGCCGGTCGCGGATGGCGGCACCCCGGCCGACGTCGGCGAGCGCGGTGATGGAATCGGAATAGGCGAGGTGGTAGTGGCGCGCGTCCGCCTCGGTGCGCGCGGCCTCCCCCAGCATGTCGTAGGAGAAGCCGTAGCCCTGCGCCTCCAGCTCGGCAGCGCGGGCCATGGCCTCGCCCATGTCGCGTCCGAGCACGAACTGATGCCCGAGCTCGCGCATCGCCTGGGCGACCGCCGTGCGGATGACCGGCTCGCCGAGCCGCCTGATCGCGCCGTGCAGCGCCCCGACCAAGCCTTCTTCCGCCTCGCCCAACACCTTGCCGGTGAGCAGCAGCGCCCAGGTGGACGCGTTGACCAGCGGCGAGCTCGATTGCCCGAGGTGCGCCGCCCAGTCCGATGCCCCGATCTTGTCCTCGATCAGCGCGTCGATGGTCTCGGTATCGGGCACGCGCAGCAGCGCCTCGGCGAGGCACATGAGCGCCACGCCCTCGCGGGACGAGAGGCCGTACTCGGCGAGGAAGTCCTGCATGATCGAGGCGCTGCCGCCCGCCCGGACGGTGCGGACCAGGTCGGCCGCCCGCGCGGAGATGGCCTCCCGGTCGGCGGGCGTGAGGTCCGCCGCCTCGACCATCCGGTGTACGGCAAGCGCCTCGTCCTCGAGGATGGCGGCGCGCATCGCCGCCCGAACGTCGCTGAGACGCTGTGATTCCGGGCTGGTGCGGCTCACCGCCGCTGGCCGCCCGCGCTGATCCCGATTGCGGCGAGAATGACCAACCCGGTGGTGAGGTCGCGGTAGAAGGGATCGGCGTTCAGGATGTTGAAGCCGTTGTTGATCAGCGCCAGCAGGAAGACGCCGCCCAGACTGCGCCACACCGCGCCTTCGCCGCCACAGACGC
>JAPOPO010000395.1 GCA_026712885.1 Rhodospirillales bacterium
GGCCGGTCTGGAAGGGGATCATCACCTTTTGGTAGAGCTCGCCGAAAGGCGCGTGCACCACGTTGACCGTGCCGCCGGTCAGCTCCTCGAACTGCTTGGAGTGCAGCGCCACCGGCTCGCCCATCACCGGCACGGCGTGGGTCAGAATGGTGATCTCGTGCCCGGTATAGTCCTTCGCGTCGATCGACGCGTAGGAACAGATACCCGGATGGTCTTGCTTGATCCCGTATTTCGCGACGTAGTCGGTCTCCGCGAAGGCGGGCATGGTCATGGCCACGCCGAACGCGCCGAGGACGCCGGCCGCCAGAACAGTTCTCGGATGCATCTTGATCTCCCTGAGTGGCTTGCGAAACGCCACACGGCGCCGTTGCCGCGCCGGCGTCGGCTCACGGCCGGCGAGTATGCGTCATCGCCCGCAAGCCAAGCAAGGAGCGGCCCGCAGCGCGCCCTCCCGGGCCGCAGGCCCGGACGGCGCGACTGCGCCGCGCGCGTAGCGCGGAGCCAAGCGAGCGGAGCGAGCGCCCGGCGTCTGAGGGAAAAGAACAAGTCGGAAGGGGGACGGGGGGAAGTGGAAGTCGTTCAGGACCGTGGTGATCCGGTCGGGTCGGCTTTCACTCTAGATCTTGCCCTCGACTGCGGCCTCGATCAGGTAGGGGGCGCCCGAGGCGAGGCCATCCTTCACCGCCCGGGCCAGCTCGTCGGGCTCGGTGACGCGGGTGCCGGCGACGCCCATGCCCGCCGCCATCTCGACGAAGCCCAGAGGCGGATCGACCAGGTCCATCTGCACGTAAGGGTGGTTCGTCGCGACGTCGAAACGCTTCCTGTAGATGTCGAGGTTGTGCTTGAGGATGCGGTACTCGGCGTTGGCGAGGATGACGAAGACGATGGGCAGCTGGTGGTGCGCCGCGGTCCACAGCGCCTGGATGCTGTACATCGCCGAGCCGTCGCCCGAGAGGCAGACCATCGGGCGCTCCGGCATCGCGAGATTGACGCCGAGCGCGCCCGCGATCCCCTGGCCGATGCCGCCGCCGCGGCCGCAGAAGTAATCGCCATGGCCGCCGAAGCTGAAGGCCTTGGGGATCTCGGGGCTGCCGGTGATCGCCTCCTCCACGATCACCACGTCGTCGGGCACCGCCGCCGCCAGCGCTTCGAGCATGATCGGCACCGGCATGGGCCGCCGCTCGCGGATGGCGTCAAGGCGGGCGCGTCGGTCGGCCCGCTCCTCCTCGTGCAGCGCGGCGAAGCGCTCGTTCCGCCCGGCTGCGGCGGCTGCGTGGGCGTCCGAGCGCTCCTCCGTTACCTGCGCGCGGAGCGCCTCCAGCGCGGGCGTGAGGCCCGCGATCAGGCCGGCATCGAGGCCGTGGTTGCGGGCGAGCCGCTCGGTCGATTCCTCGATGTGCAGCACCGCGGCACCGGGCGGGAACGGCCCCGCCGGCGCGTACCACACCTCCTCGAAGAAGGGGCCGCCCACCATGAGCACCGCGTCCGCTCCGCCGAAGGTCTTGGCGATGGTCGCGGGGTCGGATGGGATGCGCCCGCGATAGTTGGGGTGCATGTTGGGCACGGGCTGGTGCTGGTGGATCAGTTCGGTCCAGATGCCGGCACCGGTCGCCTCGGCCAGCGCGACCAGGGCCTCGCCCGCGCCTGTGCGCGCGACATCGTCGCCGATCATGATCGCGGGCTCGTTCGCGGCTAGCAGGTGCCCGACCATGGCGGCGACGCCCGCCGGATCCGGCGGCGGCGCGCGGTAGAGCGGCCCCGCCGCGCGGGCCTCGACCTCGGTCTGCTGCTCCATCACGTTGATCGGCAGCGCGACGAAGACCGGGCCCGAGGGCGCATCGTGCGCGATCTTGAAGGCGCGCCGCACGATGGGCGCGATCTCGTCGGCGCTCTCGGCCTGCACGCTCCACTTCACCACCGGCGCCGCCATGGCCACCAGATCGTGGCCGAGGATGGGATCGCGCAGGCGCAGCCGCGTGTCCTGCTGGCCGGCCGTCACCACCATCGGCGAGTTGGTGCGGGGCGCGCCGCAGATCATGCCGGTGGCGTTTCCGCGGCCCGCAGCCCCGTGGGCATGATCTTCGGCGCGCTCCGCACCACCTCGCCGATGGTGGTGACGGCCGGCCAGCAGGACACGCGGCTGCGCCTGCGCGATCCC
>JAPOPO010000022.1 GCA_026712885.1 Rhodospirillales bacterium
GGTGTCGGGCGTAGTGTCAAGTTGAAAAACGCAAAGCCCTATCGGCCCCGCCGGGGGGCTGAGGCGGGCGCCAGCGAGCCATTCGTCATTGCTGTCGATGGCAAGCCGCTGGCGAAGGTAGTGGCTGTGGACGCACCGGCAGCCAAAACCAAACGCCGGCTCGGGATCATGGAGGGGCAGATCGCAATCCCGGAGGACTTTGACCGCATCGGCGCCGGCGAGATCGAGGCTGCGTTCGGCGACCGCGATTGAAGCGCTCGCCCTAGGCGGCCCCCCGCTCCGATCAACGGTGAGACCCGGGCCGTCAGGCCCGGACGGCGCGCCCGCGCCGCGCGCCGCTAGGCGCGTAGCCAAGCGAGAGGAGCGAGCGCCCGGCGACCGAGGGATATGAAAAGGCCCGCCCGCTTGGCGCAGGCGTGGCGGGCGACTATCGTGCGCGGCTTGTCGCAATGACGCGGGTCAACACTGTGACCGGTGCTGTGAGGCCACATGAGTAGCGTCAGCGAGGGCGCCCGGTACACGCTCGCCGTCGATGTCGGCGGCACGTTCACCGACGTGATCCGCCACGACACGGAGACCGGCGCGGTCGAGGTCGCAAAGACGGCGTCCACGCCGCCCGACTTCATCGACGGTATGTTCGCCGGCATCGAGGCCGTTGACGCCAAGCCCCGCGACATCAAGCTCATCAAGATCGGCACCACCATCGCCACCAACACGGTGATCATGCGCACCGGCGCCCGCACCGCGCTCGTAACCACGGCGGGCTTCACCGACGTGCTGCACGCCGCGCGCGCCGCCCGCCCAACGCTCTACGATTCCGATTGGGACCCCGCGCCCGCTCTGGTCGACCGCCGCGACACCATGACCGTCGCCCAGCGCACCACCTACGAGGGCGAGGTGCTGGAGCCCCTCGACGAAGCCGGCTTGCGCGAGACCGCGGCGCGGCTCCGTGAGCGCGGCATCGAGGCGGTGGCGGTGAGCTTCCTCCACAGCTACATCAACGACGCACACGAGCGCCGCGCGCAGGAAATTCTCGGTGAGGAGATGCCCGGCGGCTACGTCTGCCGCTCCTCCGACATCCTGCCCGAGATCCGGGAGTTCGAGCGCACCAGCACCGCCGTCGCCAACGCCTATCTCGGCCCGGTGCTGGAGCGCTATCTCGCCTCGCTGCTCGCCCGCCTCGAAGGGATCGGCTACGACGGGCCGGTGCTGATCACCCATTCCGGCGGCGGCGTGATGTCCATCGAGGCGGCTCGGCGTATCCCGGCGCGCATCTGCCAGTCGGGACCGGCGGCGGGCGTGATGGCGGGCGCCGCCATCGGGCGGCTCGCCCAGAGACCCGACGTGATCGTCCTCGACGTTGGCGGGACCAGCGCCGATGTCTCGCTCTCGCGCCGGGGCCGCCCGCTGATCCGCCCCGAGTGGAACATCGAATTCAACATCGTCATCAGCTTCCCCTCGGTGGATGTCACGGCCATCGGCGCCGGTGGCGGCTCCATCGCGCGCATCGACGAGGGCGGGGTGCTGAAGGTGGGGCCGGACAGTGCCGGCGCAAGGCCGGGCCCGGCTTGCTACGGTCAGGGCGGCAGCCAGCCCACCGCGACCGACGCGAACCTCGTGCTCGGCCGGCTCGGTGCCGAAACCAAGCTCGCGGGCCGGGTCGCGCTGCACCCGGAACTCGCCGAGCAGGCCATCGACCGGATCGCGGAGCCCTTGGGCTATTCGAGGGCGGAGGCCGCAACCGGCATCCTCCGCGTCATGCGCGCCAACATGGCGGGTGCGATCCGCCTCATCTCGGTAAAGCGCGGCCACGACCCGCGCGATTTCGCGCTGGTCGCCTTCGGCGGCGCCGGGCCGCTCTACGCGATCGAGCTCGCCCGCGATCTCGGCATTCCCGAGGTGATCGTGCCGTTCCGCCCCGGACTCGGTTCGGCCATGGGCGTGCTCCACGTGGAGGTGCGGCACGACTTCGTGCAGTCGATCTTCGCCACCGACGAGCGCTTCGACACGGGCGAGATCAACGATGCCTTCACCGAACTGGAACAACGGGCGATGGCACGGCTCACGCGCGACGGCGTGGCGGCCGAGGACGTGGTGCTCCGTCGCGAGATCGATGTGCGCTACTATGGCCAGGTCTCGGGCGGACTCACGCTCGCGGTCAAGGCGGGCGCGCTGGACGACGACGACATCCGCGGTCTCTTTCGCGCGTTCCACGAGCGTCACACCGAGGATTATGGCTATACCCTGCCGGAGGACCTTGCCGAGCTCGAGATCGTCAACGCCCGCGTCGCGGCCGAGGCTCGCGCCACGACCGGCGCGGAGCCGACGTTCGGCGCGAGCGGCGCTGCAAGCCCCGCTCCGCGCGGGCAGCGGCGGATGTATGACCAGACCCAGGGCTGGGTGGAGGCGCCGGTCTACGAGCGCACTGCGCTGCCCGCCGGCTTCGAGATTTCGGGCCCCGCCATCATCGAGCAACTGGACAGCACCACGGTGCTCATCCCCGGCTCGAACGCCCGCGTGGACGAGCGCTTCAACCTGATCTGCACGAGCGGGTAGGACCATGCAGCTAGACCCCATCACCTTCGAGGTGCTGCGCAATGCCTTGGGCAGCATGTGCGACGAGGGCAGCGAGATGATCGCCCGCCTCGCCTATGCGCCGACCATCAGCGAAGGCCACGACCATTCCTGCGCACTGCTGACGGCGGAGGGCCGCCTCGTCGCCCACGGCAACCGCGACCAGGCGCCCCACATCGGCTCCTTCGAGCCCTCCGTGCGGGTGGTGAAGGAGTGGGTCGGCGAATTTGAGCCCGGCGACATCTACATCTGAAACGCCCCCTACACCGGCGGTATCCACTGCAACGATGTGAAGCTGATCCGTCCGATCCATCACGATGGCCGCCTCGTCGCCTTCAACTCCAGCACCGGGCACTGGCCCGACGTGGGCGGTGCGCTGCCCGGCA
>JAPOPO010000399.1 GCA_026712885.1 Rhodospirillales bacterium
CGGACGACGCGAAATGGACGATGGTGCCGCCGAAATCGGCATGCACCTCCTTGGGGACGAACTGCGACGCAAGCGTTGCGCCCAGCGCCGTTGCTGCCGAGGCCTTCAGCACCTGGCGGCGGGTCAGCTCCCGCTGGCGAAAGTGCTTGATGCGCTTCATCGCGCTGTCGTAGGCCCTGCTGTCGTGGTCTGAATTCTGCACGTGCGCCTCCCTTAGCGTGTCTGCGTCAGGCAGATGGAAGCCTCCCCATCTGCAAAAACGCTAGCACGGATGTCTCACCATGGTCACGGCCCGCGTTCCTACCCATGCGCGTCTGTCCTTTCCGCACGCGGTGTGTAGACTGCGCGCCGGCACGCACCTTCACGATTCGGGAGCAAGGCCTTGTTCAAATCCAGATTGCGGCGGCTCTCGGTCCTTCTCGCGCTTGCCGTCGCGGCGGGGAGCATGATGACTGACCAGACCGAGACCAAAGCCGACGAGGGGGCAAATCCCGTCGTCACCTTCGAGACAACACACGGCTCGTTCGCCGTCGCGCTAGAGCCCGAGTCCGCACCCAAGACGGTCGAGAACTTCCTCGCATACGTCCAGGCGGGGCACTACGACGGAACCATCTTCCACCGCGTCATCGCGGGCTTCATGATCCAGGGCGGCGGCTTCTCCCAGCGTTACGAGCAGCTGCCAACCCGCGCGCCGATCGAGAATGAGGCGCCTGGCGCGCCGGGCAACGATCGGGGCACGATCGCCATGGCGCGCACGGCCGATCCCCACTCCGCCACGGCCCAGTTCTTCATCAACGTGGTCGACAACGACTTCCTCAACCATCGCGGCAAGAATCCGCAGGGCTGGGGCTATGCCGCGTTCGGCAAGGTGGTCGACGGCATGGAGACCGTGGACCGCATCGCCGCCCTGCAGACCGGCCCCGGCGGCCCGTTCCCCAGCGACGTGCCGAATGAGGCCGTGGTCATCGAGAAAGTGACGGCGGGTCCAGGCTCCTGATGGGCAAACGCTGAACTCTGCGAGCGGTCCGGGCGATGCAGGCCGACCACCAGGCGGACTACATCGTCGTCGGCGCCGGCTCGGCCGGGAGCGTCGTCGCCGCGCGCCTCTCCGAAGACGGGCGGCGGCAGGTGTTGCTGCTGGAGGCCGGCGGGTCGGATCGCCGCCTCGCCATCCTCATGCCGGCGGCGACCATGCTGCTCGCAATCACCAACCCGCGCTACGACTGGCGCTTCATGGCGGAGCCCGACCCCACCCGCAACGGGCGCGAGGACTTCATGCCGCGCGGCAAGGTGCTGGGCGGCACCAGCTCGATCAATGCCACCTCGTTCATTCGGGGTGCGCCTGAGGACTACAACGGCTGGGCGGCGCTTGGCTGTCGCGGCTGGGACTTCGAGACCGTGCTCCCCTACTTCAGCCGCCTGGAGGATTACGAGGGCGGCGCCAACGAGTACCGCGGCACCGGCGGCCCGCTTTCGGTTTCCCACATCCGCTCGGTGCATCCGCTCTCTCGCGCCCTGATCGAAAGCTGCGTCAAGGCGGGCATGACGTTTCGGGAAGACATCAACCTGCCGCCGCAGATGGGCGTGGGCTACATGCAGGCCAGCCAGCGAAAGGGCTGGCGGCATAGCGCGTCTCGCGCATACCTCTGGCCGGCCAAGGGCCGCGCCAACCTGCGCATCGTGACCCACGCGCAGGCGCTCGGTCTCGCGTTCGAGGGCACCCGCGCCACGGGCGTCGAGTTCCTGCGCCGGGGCAAGCGCAGGCGCGCAACCGCCGCCAAGGCAGTCGTTCTTTGCGCGGGCAGCTTCGGGTCGCCGCAGCTGCTGATGCTCTCCGGCGTCGGGCCTGCGGCGCACCTCCGCGAGAACGGCATCGAGGTGCGCCATGACCTGCCCGGCGTGGGCGAGAACATGCAGGACCATGCCGGGATCAGCCAGACCATGTGGGTCAACCGCACGACGTACAACGTGCAGACCGGGCCGCTGAGCGCGCTCTTCTACGGCGCCCAGTGGCTGCTCACCGGCACCGGGCCCGGATCGACGCCGATCGCCCAGGTCTGCGGCTACAGGCGCTGCGACCCCAGCAAGTCGCGAAGCCACGTGCAATATCTCTTCTCACCGGCGGGCTACGATCTGACCGAAGACGGGCCGGAGGTCTTCGAAAGGCCCGCGATCACGGGTATCACCAACCTGCATCGACCCTATTCGGCCGGAACGGTGCGGCTCGCCTCGGCCGATCCGCTCAAGCAACCCGCGATTCAGCCCAACCTCTTCGCCGACGAGCGCGATATCGAGACCCTGATTCTGGGCTCCCGCTTCTTTCGCACGGTGCTGGAGAGCGAGCCCATCTCGCGCTACATCGTGGGCGAGCACCTGCCCGGCAAGGACGTGCAGAGCGACGACGAGTGGACCGACTACATCCGTGCCCACGCCATGGGCGTCTATCACCCCGCCGGCACCTGCAAGATGGGGCATGACCCCATGGCGGTGGTGGACGACGGCCTCAAGGTGCACGGGCTGGAAGGCCTCTATGTCGCCGATGCCTCGATCATGCCGACGGTCGTCAGTGCCAACCTCAACGCCACCTGCATTATGATCGGCGAGCGCGCGGCGGAGATGGTCCGCGCCTCCACTTGATATCGCCGCCGCAATAATCTTCCAGGGAGGATCCCATGCCCTTCACCCTCGCCGCCACACTCAGGATCAAGAAGAAGCACGTCGCCGAGTTCACCAGGCTGGTAAAGCGCCACGCCAACAACACCGTCACCAAGGAACCGGGCTGCATCAGCTTCGAGGTCAGCGTCGACCGCGACGACCCGCGCCGCTTCATCTTCTACGAGGTCTATGTCGAGGAGGCCGATTTCGACGCCCATTGTGAGACGCCCTGGCTCAAGCGCCAGATGGAGCGCACGGCCCACATGATCGACGGCGAGGTGGAGATGGTTGGCTTCGGCCACCGCATCGCCGCACCCAACAAGTAGCGCAACGATACCCTGCCCACTGCCGGCCGCAGGGCGCCGGCTGGGCATCACTCCTCTGCGGCGAACTCCATGATGACCTGATCGGCGGCGAGGCTGTCGCCGACCTTAGCGTGAACCGCCACGATGCGCCCGTCGCGTGCGGCGCGCAGCACGTTCTCCATCTTCATGGCATCCACGATGGCGAGCGGCTGCCCGGTCCGTACCGCGTCGCCCTCTGAAGCCGGCAGCGCCACCACCAGCCCCGGCATGGGTGAGAGCAGGAAGCGCGAGAGGTCGAGCGCCTCCTTTGCCGGCATCGTAGCCGCGAGTTCTGCCGCCCGGGGCGTGCGCACACGGGCCGTAATCTCGCAGCCCCGCCAGCGGAGCGTGAGCGCCGTGCCCTGGCGCCGGACCTGAATCGTGACGGGAGCGCCAGCCACGCTGCCGGTGAAAAGGCTCTCGTGGGGCTGCCAATCGCTTGCCACCGGGACCGTCCGCTCGCCATCGACGACGCTAATTCCGTCTGCGCCTTCGTCGATCCGCACCTCGTGCCGGCGGGTGCCGAGATCGACCACCCACTCGCCGGTGTGTCGCACCGGTGGCAGGCCCTCGATCTGGCCGGAGATGCGTCCCGCGCGGGCCGCGAGCCGCGCGTGCACCACCGCCGCCACCGGGACGAGCACGGCGCGGGCCTCGTCGGTGAGCGCCGTGGGGTCGAAGCGTTCGCCGAACTCCTCTTCCAAGAAGGCGGTGGAGAGCCGTCCCTCGGCGAAGCGCGGGCGGCCGAGCACGGCATTGAGGAAGTTCGCATTGTGGCCGACGCCGCGAATCTCGTAGCGATCCAGCGCATCCTGCATGGCGGCGACCGCCGCCGGCCGGTCGGAGCCGTGGGTGACGAGCTTTGCGATCATGGGATCGTAGAACATCGAAATCTCGGAGCCCTCGTCCACACCGGCATCGACACGGCAGGACTCGCTCGCCGCGGGCTCGCGATAGCGCGAGAGGCGCCCGATGGAGGGGACGAAGCCCCGTGCCGGATCCTCGGCATAGATGCGGCATTCCATCGCCCAACCGTTCCGCCCGATATCCTCCTGGCTGAGGGACAGGGGTGCGCCGGCGGCGATACTGATCTGCTGCTCCACCAGGTCGATGCCGGTGACCAGCTCGGTGATCGGGTGCTCGACCTGGAGCCGCGTGTTCATCTCCAGAAAGTAGAAGTTCCGCTGCTGGTCGGCGACGAACTCCACCGTGCCGGCGGAGCGGTAGCCGACGGCGGCGGCGAGCGCGCAGGCTTGCGCGCCCATCGCCGCCCGCGTCTCCTCGTCGAGCAGGGGGCTCGGCGCCTCCTCGATCACCTTCTGGTGCCGGCGCTGGATCGAGCATTCGCGTTCGCCCAAGTGGACGACCGTGCCGGCGTTATCGGCGAGCACCTGGATCTCGATATGGCGCGGGTCCTCGATGAAACGCTCGACAAAGACACGCCCGTCGCCGAAGGCCGACACCGCCTCGTTGACGGCGGACGCCATGCCCTCGCGCAGACCGGTCTCGTCCCGGACCAGCCGCATGCCCTTGCCGCCACCGCCCGCCGACGCCTTTATCATGACCGGATAGCCGATCTCGCGTGCGGCAGCGATCGCCGCGTCGGCATCGTCGACCGCGTCCTCGGTGCCGGGAATGGTTGCGACGCCGGCGGCGGCGGCGATCCTACGGGCCGCGAGCTTGTCCCCCATCGCCGCGATGGCGTCCGCCGGCGGGCCGATAAAGGTGACTCCCGCCTTGGCTAACGCCTCGGCGAACGCCGCGCTCTCGGAGAGAAAGCCATAGCCGGGATGCACGGCCTCAGCGCCGGTCTCGGCGATGGCGTCGAGCAAGGCATCCACGTTCAGATAGCTTTCGGCAGCGGCGGCGGGGCCGATGAGGACGGTTTCGTCCGCCATGCGCGTGTGCAGCGCGCCCGCGTCGGGCTCCGAATAGACCGCAACGGTTCCAATGCCCAGACGCTGCGCGGAGCGGATCACCCGGCAAGCGATCTCTCCGCGATTGGCGATCAGGATCTTGGAGAACAACACTGCCTCTCATCTCCTACAGCGGGATGTTCCCGTGCTTTTTCCACGGGTTCTCGAGCCGTTTGGTGCGCAGCGTCTCGAAGGCGCGCGAGACGCGGTTGCGGGTGTCCTGCGGGCGGATCACGTCGTCGATGAAGCCGCGGCTTGCGGCGACGAAGGGATTGGCGAAGGTGCGGCGATACTCCTCGGTCTTCGCGTCGACGGCGGCGGGGTCGTCCAGTGAGCCGCGGAAGATGATTTCTACCGCGCCCTTGGGTCCCATGACCGCAACCTCGGCGGTCGGCCAGGCGTAATTGAGGTCGCCCCGCAGGTGCTTCGACGCCATCACGTCGTAAGCGCCGCCATAGGCCTTGCGCGTGATCACCGTGACCTTGGGCACCGTCGCCTCGGCGTAGGCGTAGAGCAGCTTCGAGCCGTGGGTGATGATGCCGCCGTACTCCTGATCGGTGCCGGGCAGGAAGCCCGGTACGTCGACGAAGGTGAGCAGCGGAATGTTGAAGCAATCGCAGAAGCGGACGAAGCGCCCCGCCTTGCGCGAGGACGAGATGTCGAGGCAGCCCGCCAGCACGGTCGGCTGGTTGGCGACGATGCCGATGGTGCTGCCCCCGATGCGGCCGAAGCCAGTGATGATATTCTGCGCGTAGGCCGGCTTCAGCTCGAAGAAGTCGCCCTCGTCGACCACCTTCGCGATCAGCTCCTTCATGTCGTAGGGCTGGTTGGGATTGGCCGGCACCAGCCTGTCGAGAGAAGGTTCAATGCGGGTCACGGGGTCCGTGGTCGGCCACGAGGGAGGCTGCTCGCGGTTGTTGGCGGGCAGGAAGTCGACGAAGCGCCGGGTCTCGGCCAGCGCCTCGACATCGTTGTCGAAGGACTGGTCGGCGACGCCCGAGCGGCCGGTGTGAGTGCCGGCGCCGCCCAGTTCCTCGTGAGTCACCACCTCATGAGTGACGGTCTTCACCACGTCGGGCCCGGTCACGAACATGTAGGCACTGTCCGCAACCATGAAGATCGCATCGGTCATGGCGGGCGAATAGACCGCGCCGCCGGCACACGGCCCCATGATCACCGAGACCTGCGGCACCACGCCGGAGGCCAGCACGTTGCGCTGGAACACCTCGGCGTAGCCCGCGAGCGAAGCCACGCCCTCGTGAATGCGTGCGCCGCCGGAATCGTTGAGCCCCACCACCGGCGCGCCCACCCGCATGGCGTGGTCCATGATCTTGCAGATCTTCTCCGCGTGCGCCTCGCTGAGCGAGCCGCCGAAGACGGTGAAGTCCTGGCTGAAGACGAAGACCAGTCGTCCGTTGATGGTGCCGCGCCCGGTGACGACGCCATCGCCAGGCACCCGCTGCTCGGCCATGCCGAAGTCCGAGCTGCGGTGCTCGACGAACATGTCGTATTCCTCGAAGGAACCGTCGTCGAGCAGCAGCTCCAGACGCTCGCGGGCGGTGAGCTTGCCCTTGGCGTGCTGCCGCTCGATCCGCGCCTCGCCGCCGCCTAACCGGGCGCGGGCGCGGCGCTCCTCAAGCGTGCGCAAGATGTCGTCCATCGCCTCCCTTCCCGGCGACGCTTCGAATAACCCCGCCGACGCTCGGTCTTAGCACGAATTGCCTTCGGCCCGCGACCGCTCGGCCTGCGCGGGCGCTTACGAACGCCGTGTTCGTCAGTTGCGGACGATGTTGTGCGCCGGCCCGTAGGGGAAGCCGGTGATGTCCTCGGCACCGTCCTCGGTTACCACCAGAATGTCGTGCTCGCGGTAGCCGCCAGCGCCGGGCTCACCTTCGGGAATCATGATCATCGGCTCCATGGACACCACCATGTTGGGCTCCAGCACGGTCGGCACGTCCTCGCGAAGCTCGAGTCCCGCCTCGCGGCCATAATAGTGGCAAAGCACGCCGAAGCTGTGGCCGTAGCCGAAGGTGCGGTTCTTCAGCAGGCCATGGCGCTCGTAGATCGTGTTGAGCTCGGCGGCGATGTCACAGCAGCGCGCACCGGGCTTGATGAGCGCGATCCCGGCCTCGTGCACGTCGACATTGATGCTCCAGAGCCTGAGGTGCGCGTCCGAGCACTCCTCGGCGAAGAGCGTTCTCTCCAGCGCCGTGTAGTAGCCCGACGGCATGGGGAAGCAGTTGAGGCTCAGGATGTCGCCCCGCTCGATCCGGCGTGAGGTCACGGGATTATGGGCGCCGTCGGTATTGATGCCGGACTGGAACCAGGTCCAGGTGTCCATCAGCTCGACGTGGGGCTGGCTTCGGCCGATTTCGCGCACCATGGCCTGGGTCGCATGCAGCGCCACCTCGTATTCCGGTACGCCGACGGCGATCGCCTCGACGCAGGCCTCGCCGCCGATGTCGGCGATGCGGGCGCTCTCGCGGATCCAGGCGATCTCCTCGTCGGACTTGACCATCCGCATGCGCATGGTGGCCTTGCCGACGTCGACCAGCTCTGCCGTCGGCAGGGCGCCTTGCAGCTTGCGCAGGTTTTCGGCAGTGATGTGGTCGAACTCGATACCGACACGCCAGCCATCCTGAATCAGCTGTTTCACGGCAACGAAGTAGTTGTCCCGGTGCCAGTCGGTGTAGACGAGGTTGTCGCCAAAGGTGCGCCGCCAGGGCTGTCCGGCGTCAATGTTGGCCGAGATTGTGGTCTGGCTGTCCTGCGTGACCACCAGGCCGTAGTTGCGACCGAAGGAGCAGTAGAGGAAGTCGCTGAAGTAGTGGATATTGTGATACGACGTGAACAGGCAGGCATCGACCTGCCTCTCGCCCATGTGGGCGCGCAAAGCCGCGAGCCGGCGGTTCATCTCGTTTGCGGAGAATGTCGGCCTGACCTTCTCGCCGTTCTGGATCCTTTTCAGTTGCTCCATTGTCCTCACCTTGAACGTAGACAATGATCGTGCGGCGAGGCGGGTGGCAGCGTCAATGCCGAAGGACGCTCTTCGGCACATGAGCCATAACTCTCGACACGGTCGTAGGCTGCGTGACGCTGGGCTCCGTCACCATTGCAACCTGAATTGCGCGTCGGCGAGAGACTATGCGTAACAATGCGCGGAGCACCATCCGTCCAGTATACGACGCCAAAGCCGAGCCGGCACTTCTTGCCGGAACACGAATTTTTTCTCCAAATTGCTCGATCCAATTGGAGACTTTTGCCAACAAAGATGATATGGTCATGAAACGCTACCTGAATCTTACAACCGCAGAAGGCAATTCGATGGCTCAGAACTCTTCCTCTCGGATCGACGAGAGCGCCCTGACCAAGGGGCAGCGCCGCAAGCTCAATGCGCTCAGAAAATCCGTTGGCGACGAGGTCGGTGAGCGCGCGTTTGCCGAATGGCTCGCGACTCGGCCGGTCGCAAAGTCCGACGAGAATGCGACGTTGATCGTCGATACGCTCTGGCCGCTCGTCCAGCAGGGTAAATTAGCAATCCCGCGGGGCGGCTATCTGCTCAGGCGCGGCCGCGGCCGCATCATCGTCGAGCCGGCCAAGCAGTAACCCATCCGCGCGATACCTGGTCTACGTGTTATGGAGCGGCCCCGGATCGCATGGGGCCGTTTCCGGCTATCCGACTTTGACTCGCACCGTACGCCTGCGCCGAGCGCTTGATCGACCCACTCCGCGCATCTTGCCGGCCAATGATCGCGCACACTGTTCCCGACGCCCGAGCAAAACTTGGCCGCGACTGAGACGCAAGCCGACGATCGACCGCGGGAAAGCGCGAACCTCCATCCCTTGAAGCGTGGCGGAAATTCTATTGTAGCGTGCTGGGTGTGGCGGGCACCGCATGCGGGCGACTCTCGAATGCTCTTGGGATAACAAATCAGCGTTGACAATGTCGGCGTAGGGAGCGTTTGGTTGTCAGAGATTTGATGCTGGTAGCGGACCTATCTCGTCAATTCAGCGGGAGCCTTCAGGTCTGTCATAGCGGATAGGATGTTCAGCGGTCTCAGCGGCGGCTACGATAACGTGGCACACTTTCTGGATAGCGGTGTCAAGGCGGAGGTTTGTCGCTCAATAGAGCAATATGGTTGGATGATCGTTACCATATCGTTTGTGGTATGCGACGCTGGATTTCTCGTTCTGTGATTTCCGGGCCCCGTACCGACGAAGTTCGCACGGCTCTCCCCTATTGTTGAATTGCCCATGCAGCGAGCTAAGACTCGCGGACGAACGTAACCTGCGCCTGACCGAAACCGCTTTGCCGCACGCGGTCGAGGTGTCGACGATCCGGTCGTGGACCCGTTTATGCTGGCCCGCAGCTCGTCGTTGAGCCGCAAGTCGCCTCTTCGACGCGGTCCCGCAGAACCCATTGGGACATGAGAATCTTGCGCGGTGGAGACGGTGTTCGTGGTTGCTGAGTCATTGTTGGCGCTCTCGCCAGGTGAAGCGCTATTCTTTCGCGGGCTCGAAGGAGCCGTGAGACGCGCGTAAGCAGGGAAACCGCGTCGACAAGGAGAGAATGATGCTCTCGATGCAGAAGGCGATACGGTCGGTCGTCGTCGGCGCGATGCTCGCTCGGGAACGCTGGCAGTGCGGCGTCGCGTACAACCCACTGTCGAGGCAGACCGCTCAAGACCCCTATCCCATCTACGCGGCGCTCCGCAAACGCGACCCAGTGCACCGCAGCAGGCTGATGAATTCCTGGCTGTTCACCAGGCATGCGGATATCGACACGATCCTGCGTGACCATCGGCGCTTCGGCAACGACCCGCGCAAAGGCAAGCTCTCGCGCCGTCAGCGCACCAACCTGCCGCCGGACGACGAGTTCACCATGCTGTTCCTCGACCCGCCGGACCACAAGCGGCTCAGGGCGCTCGTCAACAAGGCCTTTACACCCAAGGCGGTGAACGCGCTTGAGCCCCACATCCGCAATCTGCTTGGCTCCCTGCTGGACGAGATCGACGACCCCGCCGGCTTCGACCTCATGCAAGCGGTGGCCCAGCCGCTGCCTGTGATCGTCATCGCAGAAATGCTGGGCGTGCCGCCGGAAGACCGCGCACAGTTCAAGGTATGGTCCGACCAGCGCGCACGTTCGCTAGAGCCGGTGATGGACGCGCAGGAACGTGCGGCTTCCAATGCCGCCGCCAAGGCGCTCGACGCCTACTTCCGGCCAATCATCGAGGAACGCCGGGCGGCGCCTGAGGACGACATCGTGAGCGCGCTGGCGCAGGCGGAGGAGGAAGGCGACCGCCTCACCGAGCGCGAGATGCTGAACATGCTGCGCCTGCTGCTGATCGCCGGCAACGAAACCACCACCAACCTGATCGGCAACGGCGTGCTGGCCTTGCTGCGCCACCCGGATCAGCTTCAGCGGCTCAGGGATGATCCGAGCCTGATCCCGTCCGCGGTGGATGAACTGCTGCGCTTCGATTCGCCGGTGCAAACGGATTTCCGCCGCGCGCTCGAGAACTGCGAGGTGAACGGTTTCCCCTTGAAGCAGCGCGACAACATCGTGGTCCTGCTCGGCGCGGCCAACCGGGACCCTGACGTGTTCGACGAGCCCGACCGGCTCGATGTCGGCCGCGGCGACCGCTCTCATCTCTCGTTCGGGCGCGGAATCCACCACTGCATCGGCGCCCCGCTTGCGCGCTTGGAGGGCCGTATCGTTCTCGAGATGCTGCTGGAGCGTTTTTCCCAAATCAGTCTACGCGGCGAGCAGCCGCGCTTCCGCAACAGCATCGTGCTGCGGGGCCTGGAATCTCTGCCGGTCCGCTGCGCCAGGGCTTGAGACACAGCCGCGTTACCTGAGGCCGCGACGCGGCCGAAACCGAACCGCGGCAAAGCGAAAGGACCGCGCAATGCTCGACACCCCACCAGCGCTGACTATTCGTCGTACCTTCCAACGGCCGCCCCGTGAGGCCGTGGCCAAGCTGGGAGGTGCGCTAACTGGCCAGGTGGCCGATGCCCTCGGCGGGCTCGGCGCGCTGGATGCGGCAATCAAGCCGATCGCTGGCGCGCCGCCGGCCATGCAGAGCTTCGCAGGCCCGGCCTTCCCCTGCATGAACAGCCCGGCGGATCAGCTCGCCCTGGTCGGCGCGCTCGCCTATGCGGAGCCTGGCGACGTGCTCGTTGTCGGCACCGAGGGCTACCTCGGTACCGCCGTCATCGGTGACCTGATGGCGGGCATGCTGCTCAATAGCGGGGCCGCTGCGCTGGTCACCGACGGCGCGGTACGCGACACGCCCGGCATCATCGGGGTCGGCCTGCCGGTCTATTGCGCCGGCGTCAGCCCCAACTCACCGCAACGGAACGGCCCCGGCTCGGTGGGCCTCGCCGTCAGCATCGGCGGGGTCACGGTGAATCCGGGCGACGTCGTGGTGGGCGACGGGGATGGCGTCGTCGTCGTGCCCCAGGACGCACTCGAAGACGTGATCGGTCACGTCCACGAAATCCGGCGGCAGGAGTCCGAGATGGAGGTCGAGGTGAAGGAGGGCCTCACCTACCCCGACTCATGGCGCGCCTACCTGGAGCCGGGGGCCGCGCGCTTTGTCGACTGACCTGAATGCCGTCCGGGAGCGGGCGGCGGTTCTCAGGCGGGAGACGAAGGTTCTGGTCTTCGACCTCTACGGCACGGTCGTCGACATGCAGGCGGGGTTGACCGAGGCCGCGACCCCCTACCTCAAGGAGAAGGGCTGGGACGGGGCGCCGCACCGCTTCGTCACCTGGTGGCGGCGCACCCATTTCGAGAACTCGATGATCGACTCTCTTTGCGACCGGGGCCACACCTCCTATCGCGAGATCAGTCACCGCGCGCTCGCCTACGTGATGGACCGGTGTGGCTTCCCCTACACGCAAGCGGAGGTGGTACGGCTGGTCAGCCAGATCGAGACGCTCAAGCCCTTCCCCGAAGTGCCGGCCGCGCTGGAAAGGCTGCGCGCTGCGGGCTACGGGCTCGCCATCCTCTCCAACGGCGATCGCGACATGCTGGAAGCGGCGATGCCGCATGTCGGCATTCACTTCGACCACGTGATTTCGGTGCAGGAGGCCGGCGCCTTCAAGCCCCATTGGCGGGCCTACGCCAAGGCCGCCGAGATCATCGGCATCGAGCGCACGGCCTGCGCGCTCGTAGCCAATCACGCCTTCGACTGCATCGGCGCCAAGGCCTACGGCATGCGCACGGTCTTCATCGATCGGCGAAGCCGGCCCTTCGGCGAGACACCGCACAGTCCCGACCTGGCCGTTGAGAACGTTACGGCGCTCGCGACGGCGCTCGCCTGACGCATCGGACCCGAAGCAGCGGCGGCATGCAGGCGGACTACATCGTCATCGGCTCGGGCTCCGGCGGAGCGGCAGTCGCAGCCCGCCTCGCGGAGGATCCGCGCAACCGCGTGCTCCTGCTCGAAGCGGGGCCTAAGGACACCAACCCTTTTATCCACATACCTGCGGGCTTCACCCGCCTGCTCACCCACCCGACGCTTAA
>JAPOPO010000400.1 GCA_026712885.1 Rhodospirillales bacterium
CGCTTCAGCGCCGCAAGCACCCGCTCGCGGCTGGTCATGGAAGGTACTGCCGTCATCGCTTCCGCTCCCGACTCTCAGGTCTGTTGTTGCGCGCTCGGCGCGGCAAGGACGCCCCGCGCCGCCGCTGCTTCCGCCTCGCGCATGGCGGCACGGACGTTGAGCGCCCGGCCGAGCAGGAGGCCCACCAGCTCGTCGTGGGCTGTACCGCAGGCGAAGCAGGCCTCGCCCGGCACCGCGCCCGGCTCCATCTCGGCGAGCTTGATCAGCCCCCGGGTCACACCGTCCACACGCCGCGCCACCCTGTCGTCTGCCTCGCCAACGGCGGCCGCGAGCCGGTAGCCGCCGGTCCCGGTCCCCGTCGCGTCGATGGTGAAGTCGTTCTTCTTGTCGTAGATGCTCATGGGCAGCGCCGCGATCTCGGAGCCTGTCGCCTTCTTGCAGGCCTCGAGGAAGAGCCGCTTCACCGCCGCCCGGTGCTCCTCGCCACAGGCGAAGGCGAGGCGGCCCGGCTGCCCCGGCGCGGGCACCATACCGCCCATGATCGCCATCGCCCGCATCACGAAGGCCAATCGCTCGGCGGCTCCCTCTTTCCCGCTGTAGCTGTGCGCGAGATAGCCCGAGGCGCCGCCCTCTCCGGCCTCACGGTAGAGGGAGATGCTGATATCGTGGCAGTGCGGGTCCATGGAGACGAGCTCCACCCGCTCTCCGAGTTCCAACAGGCAGCCCATTGCCCCCTCGCTGCGCCGGCCCAGTGCTGGCCGGGCCTTTCCGTTCCCCCGCCAGAATTTCAGATCGGGTGCACGGAAACAAGACTACAGCCCCGATAAGAATTGGGGGCTATCCCCAGAGAGCGGGCTCCGGCGGCGACATGACCGCGCCGTCGTAGCTGAGACCCGGCGAGCGGTCGCGGGCCAGCAGCAACGGGCCGTCGAGGTCGACGTAATCGGCAAAACCCGCGAGCAGGGCCGCCGGGGCCATGCCGAGCGAGGTTCCCACCATGCTGCCCACCATGATGTCGACCCCCATGGCCCGCGCCTCCGCCGCGAGCGCCAAAGCCTCCGTGAGCCCCCCGGTCTTGTCCAGCTTGATGTTGACCATCGGGTAGCGGCCGGCGAGCCGCGTCAGGTCCTCCCGCGTGTGACAGCTCTCATCGGCACAGAGCGGAATCGCGAACTGCCGGCCTTCGAGTGCGGCATCGTCCGCCGCCGGCAGCGGTTGCTCCACCATTTCGACCCCGAGGTCGGCGAAGGACGGCAGGAACTCCTCCAGCATCGGCACGGTCCAGCCCTCGTTCGCGTCCACGATCAGCCTCGCGCCGGGCGCGTTCGCGCGAACGGCACGGATACGGTCGAGATCGCCCTCGCCGGTGACCTTGAGCTTGAGCAGGGGGAGGTGCGCGTGGCGGGCCGCGGCCTCGCCCATGCTTTCGGGCGTATCGAGGCTGAGCGTCACGGCAGTCGTACAAGGCTGGGGCTCGTCGAGCCCCGCCAGCGCCCAGGCCGGGCGGCCGGCCTGCTTCGCCTCCAGGTCCCAGAGCGCGCAGTCGAGCGCATTGCGGGCGGCGCCCGGTGGCAGTGCATCCTGCAGGCCCTCGCGTGAAATTCCGTCCTCTACTGCGTCGCACGCGCCCTCGATCGCCGCGCGCGTCCCCTCAGGCGTCTCGTTGTAACGGGGGTAGGGGACCGCCTCGCCCCGGCCGGTGTGTGGGCCGTCGGCAATCTCGGCGACGACGACGCGGGCCTCCGTCTTGGCGCCGCGGGAGATGCGAAAGGCGCGCGCGAGCGGCCAGGTTTCGGGGCGGACGGTGAGGCGCCGGCGCACCGGCGTCGGCTCCTAAATCAAGCGGTCGGCGATCGGGCCCACGCCGGTGCGGATCGGATCGACGCAGGGCAGGCCGTGGGCGGTGCCGAGTTCCTCCAGCAGTGCCTGCGCCTCCTCCTGCCCGAGCGCCTCCGTGTTGACGCAGATACCCGCGCAGACAACGTCGGGATTGGTGAGCCGTGCCGCCTGCAGGTTGGCCTCGATGCAGGCGCCAAGCGCGGGCAACGGCCAGTCCGGCAGGCCCCGCATGTTGGTCCGCGTCGGCTCGTGGCAGACCACGATGGCGTCGGGCTGGGCGCCGTGAATCAGCCCCAGCGTCACGCCCGCGTAGGAGGGGTGGTGGAGCGAGCCCTGCCCCTCGACCAGGTCCCAGTGATCCGGGTCGTTCTCGGGCGTGAGCCACTCGGCGGCACCGGAGATGAAGTCCGCCACCACCGCATCGACCGAGACTCCGCGGCCGGCGACGAAGATGCCGGTCTGCCCGGTCGCGCGGAAGGTGCAGGGGACACCGCGTCGGCGCCATTCGGCTTCCAGCGCGAGCGTAGCGTACATCTTGCCGACCGAGGCGTCGGTGCCCACCGTGAGCAGGCGCTTGCCGGCTCTGCGCACGCCCGATCCCACCTTGAATTCCTGCGACGGGTGGCGGACGTCGAAGAGATGCCGGCCGTTGGCTTCGGCCGCATCGCGCACTGCCGGCAGGTCGCTGAGGCGCACGTGAAGTCCGCTCGCCACGTCGAGCCCCGCTTCGAGTGCCGCCACGAGCGTGGCGGTCCAGCTGTCTGAGACCACACCGCCCGCGTTGGCGACGCCGACGATGAGGCACTTCGCGCCCTTGGCCGTGGCATCCTCCACCGTCATCTCGGGCAGGTCGAGGCGGGCCTTGCACCCCGGCAGCCTGATCTGGCCGAGGCACCACTCCGGCCGGAAGACGAACACCCCGCGCGCGGTCTTGGCGGCGAGCTCGTCGCGCGCATCGCCGAGAAAGAGCAGGTAAGGCGGGTCGATCTGCGGGCGGTCGCTCATGCCTGTGTCTCATCAATGCCGGTCGCGAGTCTGGCGAATGACGCCCATCGCCGCAAGGAACGGTCTCCGGATGCCTCTCAAACCAGCGGGTTCTCGTCGGTCATGTAGATGGTCACGCGTTTGAAGCGGTCGTCCTCGATCTGGAAGAAGTTGCAGTTGCGCATCTCCACCTGGCGGCCGTCGTCATAGTCGTTGCGGGCGACGAACTGCGAGGCAATCCACTGGTTCTCCACGTCGACGACATGGCTGAAATCGCCGTGGTAGATGATCTTGGTCGCGGCCATGAAGCCCTTGAACATGCGCCTGATCTGGTCGTGGCCGACGTGGCTTACATGCGCCGATTGGATGCGGAGTTCGGCATCTTTCGCGAAGCACGCGACCGCAGGTTCCAGGTTCTTGTTGTCGACGTTGGCGAAGTAGGCGTCCTCGACGAGGGCAATCAGTTCCTCGCGGTCGAGCATGAGCGTCCGTCCATCCGTGGGTCAAAAGGGCGCCGACTGTAGCTGAGGCGCCTGCCTTTGCAACCGAAGCCGGGCGGGCGGTAGGCTGGGCTTCGCTGTCCCGATTGGAGCAGTCGTGTCGATCATTATGCGGTTTGACGTCGCCGTCGCGAGGCCCACATGCGTGTGTTGATCTGTGGCGGCGGCGTGATCGGCACGTGCATCGCCTACTTCCTCGGCCAGCGCGGTATCGAGGGCGTGGTGATCGAGCGCACCGGCATCGCCAACGCGGCCTCGGGCAAGTCGGGCGGGTTCCTGGCGCTCGACTGGTGTGACGGCTCGCCGGTCGAGCCGCTGGCGCGGCGCAGCTTCGCCTTGCACGCCGAGCTCGCCGAGACGATTGACGACAAGTGGGGCTACCGCAGGCTCGACACGCTCGGCGTGGTTGCCAGTGCGCGCCGGGACGTACGTTCGTTCCGTCAGCTCGATGGGCCCGGCTGGCTGGCGCAGGACGCCGCCGTCCACCGCCGGCTCGGCACCAGCGAAACCACGGCCCAGGTCAACCCGGCAGCCTTCACCAAGGCCATGATGCGCGCGGCGATCGGAGCGGGTGCGCGCTTGATCATGGGCACCGTTACCGGCCTCGTGTTCGGCGATGGCGGCGCCGTTCGCGGCGCCGTGGTGGACGGGCAGGAGGGCGCAGGCGATGCGGTCGTCATCGCCATGGGCCCCTGGTCGGTGCTCGCGAGCCGCTGGCTGCCGCTGCCGGCGATCTACGGCCTGAAGGGGCTGAGCCTGGTCTTCCGTTACACGCCACAGCCGGAGCCCCACGCGCTCTTCGTGGAGCTCGAGACGGCGACAGGCGACTTCGGCACGCCGGAGGTCTATCCCCGGGCCGACGGCACGACCTATGTCTGCGGCCTCTCCAGCGAGGCGCCGCTGCCGGTGGACCCCGCCGCCGTGGCGCCGGAGGAGGGCGGCCCGGCCCGTCTCCGCGCCATGACGGCGCAGGTCGCACCAGCCCTCGGCGACGCGGAAGTGCTGGCGGAGCAGGCCTGTTACCGCCCCGTCGTCGAGGACGGGTTGCCGCTCATCGGCGCCGTCCCCGGCGTTGACGGTGCCTACGTGGCGACCGCCCATTCCGTCTGGGGCATGCTGAACGCCCCGGCCACGGGCGAGGCGGTGGCCGCGCTGATTGGCGACGGTGAAAGCAGTCACGTGGACATCGCGCCATTCAGTCCGACGCGGCTCACACCGCTGGCGGCGAGCGCCGTGCGTACGGAGGTCTAGCCCCAATACTGTTCACTTAGAGATTGATTGGTGCTATAGTCGTGGGCCTGTGAACGCGGTAGGGGTCAGGCCGATGTCACGCGCTGTTGGGACTCTCCCGGCAGGTTCACGCGTCACCGACTACATCAGTCTGGGAG
>JAPOPO010000287.1 GCA_026712885.1 Rhodospirillales bacterium
ACGAGAGCGGCGACGTGGCCGGCGTCTACTCCCTCAACGGCGTTGGAGACGACGGCACCTGGACCCCGATACAGTAGGGGTTGGCCGGCGGGGCCAGACCCCGGCCGGAATCAGGGTGAGGGCGCTCGGTGAATCGATGCGCCCTCACCAGGTGGTAACTGCCTGGCGAGGCCCGGTGCTGTTCGGCGCCTGGGTCGCGCACCGATCAGCACGATACGCTGATGAGTTGGCGTGATGCCGTGCCGTCGACGGTCCGCGCGTTGACGGGCCGCGGGGCAAGGACTATCTCTCGGGCCTAGCGGCGCATCAGGCGGATGACGCGATGGTGGACGTGCAGATCGAGCGGCCGACCACGTCCGTCACGGACGATGCGGCGGCGCTCGCCGACCCCGGCGTCTCGCTCGAGCGCGGCGTCGCGGCGCTGCGCGCGGCGCTGGGGACGATGCCGGCGGGCGCCGGCGTCTACTGCATGCGCGACCGGCACGAAAAGCCGCTCTACGTCGGCAAGGCCAAGAGCCTAAGAAAGCGCGTCCAGACCTACGTCAACGTGCGCACGCTGCCCGTCCGCCTGCAGCGCATGATCGCGGCCACGACGTCGGTCGAAGTGATCACGACCGAGGGCGAGGTCGAGGCGCTGCTGCTCGAAAGCAACATGATCAAGCGGCTCAAGCCGCACTACAACATCCTGCTCCGGGACGACAAATCGTTTCCCTACATCCTGCTCCGCCGGGGTCACACCTGGCCGCAGATCACCAAGTACCGCGGCGCCAGGAGTGCGGAGGGCGACTACTTCGGCCCGTTCGCCTCGGCGGGCGCGGTGAACCTCACGATCAACGCGCTGCAGCGGGCGTTCCCGCTGCGCTCGTGCTCCGATTCGGTGCTGGAGAGCCGCACCCGGCCCTGCCTGCAGTATCAGATCAAGCGCTGCACCGCGCCCTGCGTCGGCCGCATCAGCAGGGCAGACTACGACGGTCTGGTGGAGGAGGCGCGGGCCTTCCTTGCCGGGCGCAGCAGGCAGGTCCAGAGCCGGCTTACCGAGCGGATGACCGCGGCGAGCGATGCGCTGGAGTTCGAGACCGCCGCCGCCTACCGCGACCGCATCAAGGCGCTTGCCCATATTCAGATGCGCCAGGGCATCAACCTGCCCTCCATGGACGATGCCGACGTCGTCGCCATCCACGACGAGGCCGGCCAGGCCTGCGTGCAGGTCTTCTTCTTCCGCTCCGGCCAGAACTACGGCAATCGGGCGTTCTTCCCGCGTCACGGAGCGGACGAGACGGCCGAGGCGATCCTCCGCGCCTTCATCGGGCAGTTCTACAGCGCGCGGGAGGCGCCGCCGCTGGTCTTGGTCAACCGGCCGCTGGCGGAGGCCCCGCTGCTCGCCGAAGCGCTGACGGTCGGGGCCGGGCGGCGGGTCAGGCTGCATCGCCCGCAGCGCGGCGATAAGCGCAAGCTGGTCGAGGATGCCGAGCGCAACGCCCGCGAAGCGTTGGCCCGCCGGCTCGGCGAGAGCACGGCGCAACGGCGCCTGCTGGAGAGCCTGGCCCAGAAGTTCGGGCTGGAGAGCGCGCCTGAGCGGATCGAGGTCTACGACAACAGCCACATCTCGGGCACCGATGCGGTCGGCAGCCTGATCGTCGCGGGGCCGGACGGCTTCATCAAGAACGCCTACCGCAAGTTCACGATCCGCTCTGCGGCATCAGAGGACCCGGCCGCACCCGGCGACGACTACGCCATGATGCGCGAGGTGCTCACCCGCCGCTTCTCCCGCTTGATCAAGGAGGACCCCGGCCGCGCCGGCGAATCGTGGCCCGACCTGGTGCTCATCGACGGCGGCGCCGGCCAGCTCGGCGAGGCGCGGCGCGTGTTCGACGATCTCGGCATCGCCGATCTCGCGGTCGCGGCGATCGCCAAGGGGCCCGAGCGCAACGCCGGCCGCGAGCGCATCTTCCTGCCCGACCGGCCGCCGATATCGCTCGGCGCGCGCGACCCGCTCCTCTACTTCCTGCAGCGCCTGCGGGACGAGGCGCATCGCTTCGCCATCGGCACCCACCGGGCCAAGCGCGCCAAGGCGCGGGCCCGCTCGGCGCTCGACGAGATTCCGGGCGTCGGCCCCCGCCGCAAGAAGGCGCTGCTCCACCGATTCGGCTCGGCGCGGGGGGTGAGCCAGGCGGGCCTCGCCGATCTGGAGACCGTCGACGGTATATCGAGCGCTGTGGCGCGCGCGATTCATGACCATTTCCGCGCCGATCGCTGAGGGCGCCGGGGCTCCGGAACCCGTGCCCGAGGCCGAGTCCCTGCGTGTGGCGAGCTGGCCCAATGCGGTCACCGGGCTGCGTATCGTCATGGTTCCTGTGCTCGTCGGATCGTTCTTCATTGGCGGCGCGGTCGGGCTCTGGCTCGGCTTCGCGGTCTTCGCTGCGGCGGCGCTCAGCGACTATTTCGACGGCTGGCTGGCGCGGAGGCTCGATCAGCATTCGCTGCTGGGCCGCATCCTCGATCCCATCGCCGACAAGCTCCTGGTGGCGGCAGCGCTGGTGATGCTGGCCACCAACGGACGCGCAGCGGTGATCGCCGTGGTGGCGATCCTCTTGCGCGAGTTCCTGATCTCGGGACTCAGGGAGGCGCTCGCCGGCAAGGTGGCGCTCCCGGTCCAGCCGCTCGCCAAGTGGAAGACCGCCGCGCAGATGGTCGCCATCGCCCTGCTGCTGCTGGCCCCGGCCGTCGCGCCCTGGCTCCCCGAGGCCGCCGGCGCAGGTCTTGCCAGCGCCGGTGAAGGGCTGTTGTGGCTCGCAGTGGTGCTGACCTGGGCCAGCGCGATCGGCTATGTTCGGGCAAGCGTGCGCGGCCTGCGGGAGTCAGGCGCGAAGCGGGAGGACTGAGTGCAGCGGTTCGGGGTCACAGGGTTGAGCGACAGCGGCAAGACCACGCTGGTGTGCCGGCTGCTGCCGCGGTTGCGGGAGCGGGGCCTGCGCGTGGCCACCGTGAAGCACGCCCACCACGGCTTCGATCTACTGCCGGAGGGGCACCCGGCCCAGGCGTGGCGCGCCGCCGGCGCCCGCGACATCGTGCTGGCAGCGCCCGACCGCTTCGCCCATCTCCGCGAGACCGGCGACGAGGGCGAGCCGCCGCTGGACAGGCTGCTCGAGCAAATGGAACCGGCCGACCTCGTGCTGATCGAGGGCTACAAGCGGGGCGGCCACGACAAGATCGAGGTGCGCCGCGGCGCGGGCGACGCGCCGCTGCTTGCCGCCGCGGACCCCACCGTGGTCGCCATCGCGAGCGACCGGCCAGTGCCGGCGGCGGCCACGCTCGGGCGCGCGGTCCCGGTGTTCGACGTCGACGACGTGGCAGCGATCACCTCGTTCGTGGTGGCGCATTGCGCCGTCGCCGGAAGCAACGAAGCGATGTTGGCCCATGGCACAGCTTAGCGACGACTGCTTCGCCTTCGGCGGCGCGCTGACTCCGGCGGCGGAGGCGCTCGCGCAGCTCGAGAGCGTCGTCCATCCCATCGCCGAGACCGAGACGGTAAGCCTGAAGGCGGCGAACGGGCGCATCCTCGCGGAGACCGTGGTCTCGGAACGCGCGGTGCCGCCGCAC
>JAPOPO010000402.1 GCA_026712885.1 Rhodospirillales bacterium
CAGGCCCGAGGACTTCCGCATCAAGGCGCCAGATGGCGCAGGCGACACCGTGAAGGTCCAGTGCACCAACACGCGGGACGGCTCGCTGGAGACGCCGGGGTCGGTCGAGACGCTGCGCGTGGTCGACGGCTTCGTCGAGGCGGATCCCGAGAACGGCATCAACAAGATCTGCATGATCGACCGGATCATGGGCACCGGCGAGGTGGGCGTCGCCTTCGTCAAGGGATTTGGGATCAAGGAAGGCTGCATCGGCACCACCGCCAACGTCTTCAACCAGAACATCGTCCTGGTCGGCGCCTCGGACGAGGACATGGCGGCGGCTGCCAACGAGACCATCAAGATGGACGGCGGCTTCATCGCGCTGCGCAATGGGGCGGTTGAGGCGTCACTGCCGACGCCGCTCAACGGGCTCGCTTCCGACCTACCTTTCAATGATCTTTTCGACCGTCAATACAAGCTGATAGACGCTTGGCGTGACATGGGGTGCGAGCTCGAAACCCCGCAGATGAACCTCGAATTCGTCTCCCTCGTCACCATCCCCTACTACCGCATCAGCACCAAGGGCCTCGCCTACATGACCCAGGACCGCTTCGAGCTGGCGGAGCTCTTCGTCGACGAAGCGGCCTGAGGCGGCCGTGACGCAGGGAGCGGAGGCGCAGCAGGGCGCAGCCCGCGCGCTCAGGCTCGGCGTGGTCGGCGCGGGCCACTTCGGCCGCTATCACGCACAAAAATGTGCAGCGCTCGATGGCGCTCGCCTGATCGCGGTGGTCGATATCGACGAGGAGTGTGCTGCCGCCGTTGCCGACCCGCTCGGCGCCGATGCCGCAACCGACCACCGCGCCCTCATCGGCCGGGTGGACGCCGCCTCGGTCGCCGTGCCGGCGGCGGCGCACTACGCGGTGGTGAAGGATTTCCTGGACGCCGGCATCCACGTGCTGGTGGAGAAGCCCTTCACCGAGAGCGTGGCCTCCGCCCGGGAGCTCACGGCGCTGGCCGAGGCCAAGGGGCTGGTACTGCAGGTCGGCCTGATCGAGCGCTTCTCCGACGCGTTCCAGGCCATCGCTCCACGCATCGCCCGCCCGCTCTACATCGAATCGGTGCGGGTCAGCCCCTTCCCGCAGCGGAACACCGACGTGAGCGTGGTCCTCGACGTGATGATCCACGACATCGACATCATCCTGGCGCTGGTGGACGCCCCGGTGACCGAGATCGATGCCGTCGGCACGCCGGTGTTCTCCGCCAGCGAGGACATCGCCAACGCCCGGCTCAAGTTCGCCAACGGCTGCGTCGCCAACGTCACCGCGAGCCGGGTCAGCCTGAAGACCGAGCGCACGCTTCGCATCTTTCAGCCCGACATGTACATCAAGGTCGACCACGGCGAGCGCAGCGTCAGTATCGCGCGCAAGAAGGACGGCGACGTGCCCGCGAGCATGGAGAGCGTGGCCCTGGAGCGCACGGACTTCGAGCAGGGCGACGCGCTCATGCGCGAGATCGAGTCCTTCGTGCGTACGGTGGAGACCGGCGGCATTCCGGCGGTGAGCGGCGCCGACGGCGTGCGCTCGCTGGAGGTCGCCCACCGCATCACCGCCAGCATGAGTGAGAACCGGGCGGCTTTGAATCTCCCCTGACCTGCCTCCGCCTTGCGGCGCCCCTCGCGCAATTGATTCGACGCGCGGACCTGTGCTTCGATGCGCCGTCTTCAGTCACTAACAAACGACCGTTTGGGGGTCGCGTGGAATTCTGGCTTGGCCTATACGGGATGCAGAGCCCGCGCGTCCATCCGCGCTCGTGGGCCGGACTCTACGACGAGGTCGTCGAGCACGCGGTCTTCGCCGAAGAGGTCGGCTTCGACAGCTTCTGGCTGACCGAGCATCATTTTTGGTACGACGGCTATTGCCCCAACCTGCTGCCCGTGTTGGCCGCCATTGCGCGCCGCACGTCGAGCATCGGCATCGGCACCGGCTGCTCGCTGCTCGGCCTGCACGATCCGCTCCGCGATGCCGAAGACAAGGCTTCGCTCGACGTGCTCTCCAACGGCCGCCTCCTGCTCGGGCTTGCGCCCGGCTACCGGCCGGAGGAGTTCGAGGGCCTCGACATCGAGAAGAGGACCCGGGGCAAGCGCTTCTACGAGGCCGTCGAGGTGATGAAGAAGGCGTGGACGGGCGAGACCTTCTCCCACCACGGCGAGTTCTTCCACTACGACGACCTGCGCCTCGATCCCGCCCCGCTGCAGAGGCCGCACCCGCCGATCTGGGTCGGCGCCAACCGAACCAAGCTGCAGGCAACCAACATCGGCAAGGCCGGATTGGGCTTCTGGGAAGGCCCGTCCATGAGCATCGAGCTCTTCGAGCGCAACGCCGGGATTTACAAGGAGGCCGCGCGCGCCGCCGGCCACCCCGAGAGCACCATCAAGTGCGGGCTCTTCCGCGACGTCTGCATCGCCGAGACGCAGGAAGAGGCGCTCCGCATCATGGATGAAGACCTGCTGCCGATGTACGAGGAGCAGTACGTGGCCTACGGCTACGTGCCCGAGGCCACCGGCAGCCGGCGCGAGATGCTCAGGCACCCGGTGTTCCAGGAGATCATCGAGGCGTCATTTGTCGGCACGCCCGATCAGATCATCCGCAAGATCGAGCGTTACCGCGAGACAGTCCACTTCGATCACTTCATGCCGCGCATCATGCACATCAGTCAAAAGAAGGAGCGCCTCTTCAGGCAGATGGAGCTGTTCGCCGAGCACGTGATTCCGCACTTCAGGGGCGCGTCATGAGGTCCGGGCTCTACTACGGTTGGGAGCTGACGGGCGGCGGCGGGAGCCGCGCGGCGGCAGACCACTACGGCGAGATGATGGAGCAGATCGAGCTTGCCGATCATCTCGGCTTCGACACGGCGCTGATCGGCGAGAGCCACTTCGCGGACGGCGACCTGACGGGCTCGGTGGTCGACCTGCTCGGCGCGCTCGCGGGCTCCACCCGCTTCATCCGCCTCGGTTCGGCCGGCAAGGCGCTGGCGTTGCAGCACCCGGCGCGCACGGCTGAGGATTTCGCCGTCATCGACCTGCTGTCGAACGGCCGCGCCATCCTGGGCGCCGGCATCGGCGACAGCGGGTCCGCGTTCGCCGCCTTCGGCGTGCCCTTCGGCGAGCGTCGCGCGCGCTTCGTGGAAGCGCTGGACTTCATCGCCAAGGCGTGGACCTCCGACGCGTTCTCCTACGGCGGGCGCTTCACGCGCTTCCCGCGCAAGACGCCGGAGAACGCCGAGCGGCCCTTCACCCACGAGCCCTACGAGAAGCCCTTCAAGCTGCAGTGGCAGCGGGCCGGGCTGGAGCCGAAATATCTCGCTGTGACACCGCGGCCGGTGCAGATCCCGCATCCGCCCATCTGGGTCGAGGCGGGGGACGCAGAGGACGTGGCGCTGGCCGCACAGAACGGCTACGCCATCCTGCCGGCGCCGACGGCGAGCGATGCGCAGTTGATCGCCCTTTACCGCGCCTATGGCGAACGCTTGGCCGCCGCCGGTCGCAGCCTCACCGAGGTCGAGCGTCCGGTGATCCGTGAGGTGTTCTGCGCGGAAACGCGGGACGAGGCCATCGCCATCGCCGGAGAGCCGCTGCGCGCGGTCTACGAACGCCATGCCCAAACCGGCGCCCTCGGCGAGGCAGAGACCTCACTGGATCGGCTGATGCAGGAGCGCTTCGTCCTAGGCGACCCCGACCAGGTGTTTGAGCGCTTCAAGACCCTGCAGCAGGAGGCCGGCATCAATCACGTGATCTGCCGCTTCCGCGTGCCGGGCATCGAGCACGAGGCCGTGGTGCGCTCGCTCAGGCTCTATGCCGGCGAGGTGATCACCCGGCTCCGCTCCTGAGCGACCAACCCCGACGAGTGCGCCCATGAACGAGAAGCAGCTCGACACCGAGCTCCTGCCCTACCCCCTGCCCCCCTGGAAGCACCGCTTCCGCACCCTCAGCATCTTCTGCGAGGTGGACGAGGCGGCGCTCAGACCCCGCGTGCCGGCGCCGCTGGAGCTCGCCACCAACATCGTGCAGATCACGGTCATGCACTTCGAGAGCACGGTGCCGACGCGCCCCTACTACGACAGCGCCGTGATCGCCCAGGTGCGCTACGGCGGCGAGATCGGCGGGCACTGGGGGCACGCCTTCACCAGCACCGATCAGGTGTGCTCGGGCACCCGCGAGCTCTGGGGCTTTCGCATGAAGCTCGCCTCCATGGAACTGCACGTCGACACGAACCGGATCTGGGGCTTCACCGAGCGCCTGGGCCGGCGCGTGATCGAGATCGACATGCGACCCACAGGCCGGGAATTCGAGCCGCTCAAAACCTTCCCCCGCCTCTTCGTGAAGGCATTGCCGGAGGCAGACTGCGCGGACGCGGTGAAGCGCCAGGTGGTTCAGCTCCCGGCGGAGACCGAGATCACGGAGACCGTCTGGGGCGAAGGCACGGTGCGCTTCGAGCCGAGCGGCGACGACCCCACTCACCTGCTGAAGCCAACCCGCATCCTCGGCGCGAGCCTGGTCTCCGGCAATCAGGTCCTGCCCTGGGGCGTCGTGCTCTCGGAGTAGCCCGCACGTCTCGCCAGGGTCGTGGTCCGCGCGGCGCTATCCGTGACCGTCGCGACGAATCCGGCTCAAGCGCTATCGTGCAGCGTTCATTCGCAGGGAAGCCAGCACCGGGTGATGGTCGGTATGGAGAAACCCGAGATCAATGGTCTCGACACGCTCGACGACCACGTTTGGCGAAACGAGAAATCCGTCGATGACGGTCACGTAGTTGACCCCCGCTTCATAGGGCCGATGCAGCGTGCGAACGCTGGGAACAGAGGGGTCAAGGCCGAGAGTCCATCCCTCGGGAACGATCTCGTGGGGGAAGTCGTGGATCCAGAATAGATATTTCTCTTCGGTTCCATGAGGAAACGCCGTGTCGACCAGTCGCATGTTCCAATCGCCGCCGACCACCACATGCGCGCCACTTCGGTACGCGGCTTGTGCCAGTTCGAGCAGCGCCGAGACCTGTCTTGATCTGACATTTCCGCCGTCGTCGAATGCGGAGAGATGAATGTTCATGAGCACCCACTCGCGGCCGTCTTCGACCGGGATTCGGGTCACGAGAGCACCGTAATTCTTCCTGAGGATTCCGAAGCGAAAACCGGGCTCCTGCGGCAGGGGTTGCACGTCACACTGCAGGCCAGCCACGCGTGCGAGCGTCATCATTCCGTTGGAAAGATTGAAGGGCGGCGGCAGCATCCGCGTCGAGAAATCCTCCCAAAATGTGACGCTGTAGCCGTTCAACGCCCTCAGCACGCCCGCTTTGACATCGACTCCGCGTGTCAGGAAGCTCGCGGCAGCCATCTCCTGCAGGAGCACGAGGTCGGCATCCAGCCTCTCCAGTGTTTCGCCGATGGCGCCCGCCGCGGTGGTTATGCTGCGGCGGCCGAGAGCGCGCACGCTGCGCCCGCCATCGGCCACAAAGTCCGCACCTGCCCCCAGCGAACCGTAACCGATGTTCCACGTAACGATTTGCAATGCGGTGCCGGCCGGGCCTGCATGATCCGGACCGCTGAATGGGATGCTGCCATAACGCGGGGACTTGAGACGATTGACGAGGAATACGATACCGGCTGCTGTGCACAGCACGAGCAGGACCGCCACGGCCGCGATCACAGCGATGATCTTCCCATCAGGTTGGGTAACCGGGAGGCCGCTTGCTGGGCGACACCCACCAGGATGACAAGAAACACAGCTTCGGACAGCAGAGCCCTGATGAATCCGCTGACTCCGCCTGCTGCGCTCACTTCTCTGTAGATCTCGGCGTACCGCATGTAGTGGCGGTGATCGGTGGCGGACCACTCCTGCAAGTGCGAGAGCGAGGCTGCGAGGCCGCGCGAGGCGACAGTCGCATGCAGGAAATAGCTGCCGAGCGATACTCCTAGAAGGACGATCACGGCAATCAGCGAAACAGTCGAGCTCAGCCGGCGCGCGCGGGCGCGATACGCGGTTGCGATCGGCGTCATCGAAACCAGCAGGCTCATCGCCATGACGTAGAGGAACACGAAGGCGATCGGCTCGACCTGGAGGAGCACTTCGCTCAGTAAATCGCGGAATGACAGATAAGCCCGCTCGACCGCGATGATGGCGTTCAGGTCGAACACGCCAGGCTGGATCCCAAGGAGCGCGTCGGCCTCAGCGACCAATTGCCGGGAGGCCGACGCGTTGATTTGCCAGTCGTTCCAGAATTGCAGAGCGACCTTGGCAAGCGAGAGGCCGCCCAGACCAAAGATCACACACGAATACAGGTCGTAAACGCGATACGCTTTCCGCAACTGCTGACGCAGTTCTTCGCGGACCGTGTCGCCGTCATCTTTCGACAGATTGCGGCCGCCGATGGCGGCGATTTCGCGGGTGTCTGCACCCGCCTTAACCTCTCTTCGTGAGTAAAGACGAGCGCCCGCATAGACGCTACCGAACCAGAGGATGACCACGGCCAGCTCCGGACCGTCCGCGTGGTACAGGCTCGCGTCCTGGCACAAGACCATGACGATGAAGGCTCCGGCGATCACCATGGCGAGGACCGCAAGCTCGCCAATTGCGCCGCTGATGCGCAGTTCCGATGACTCGCCGCCGATGCGGATCGAATGGCGTACGCGCCACAGGTCACCGCCGAACCAATAGCCGCCCAGCAGTGCGAGGACCGCTACGCCGGAAAGCCCCAGAGTCGGGACCACCTCATCCCATATCGAAACGGCGAACACGCGGCGCTACACTATCGAAGCGGTGGAACCCATCGGCGCAGCGTGTTCAGGCCGCGTCGCGCGCCGACTCCACGGCCTGGCGGATCGAGAGGGCGACCTTGTCGACGATCTCGTCGAGCTCGTCCCGGGTCGCCGTGTAGGCCGGGGTGACCAGAGCGTAATCGCCGCGCTCACCGTCGATGATGGCGCCGCCCTGGTAGCTGAGCATGCCGTTCTCCAGCGCAGCGTCCCGGTAGCGCTTCCACACCTGGAGCGCGGGATCGAACGGCTCCTTGGTGTCGCGGTCCTTGACCAGCTCGACCCCCCACATGAGGCCGCAGCCCCGGATATCGCCGACCGCGTCGTCCTGACCCAGGGCCCGGTCCAGCCGCTCCTTGAGGTAGATGCCGTCGGCCGCGACCTTCTCGACCAGCCCGTCGCGCTCGATGATGCCCAATACCGCGCGCCCGGCCGCGCAGGCGGCGGTGTGGCCGGAATAGGTGCGAGCCGCTTCGAGGTTGCCGTAGGCCTCGTCGATTGCCTCGCGCACTTGGCGCGAGAGCACGCAAGCGCTGAGCGGCATGTAGCCGCCGGAAAGCCCCTTGGCGATGGTCATGATGTCGGGCTGCACGCCCTCCTGCTCCAGCGCCCGCCATTTGCCGGTGCGGCCCACGCCGCAGAAGATTTCGTCTGCAATCATGAGAACGCCGTGGTCGTCGCAGACCGCGCGCATGGCCTGGGCGTAGCCTGCAGGCGGTGGCAGGATGCCGCCGGTGCCGCCGCCGATGGGCTCGAAGATGAAGGCAGCGACGCGCGCGGGGCCTACGCGCCTGATCTCGGTGTCGAGCTCGTCCGCATAGTGCTGCGCGAGGTCCTCTGCCGCCACGCCCTCGGGCGGGCGGTAGAGCATCGGTGCGGAGACATGGGTCGCGCGGCCGAGCTCGCTTTCATAGAGGCTCCGCCGCCAGAGGTGATGGCCGACGTCAAGCACGCCGAGCGTCGCCCCGTGCCAGGAAAGTTTGCGGCCGATGAAGTGGATCCGCTCGGCCTCGCCGCGCGCCAGGTGATATTGCCGCGCGGCCTTCAGGGCGTGCTCGTTGGCCTCGGACCCGCTCGACGAATAGAAGACGCCGCCGAAATGGTCCGCGCCGGCGGCAGTCACGATCGTCTCGGAGAGCTCCTCAACCACGTCCGTCGTGAAGGTCATGCTGAAGCCGTAGGCCAGCTGGTCGAACTGGTCCTTGATCGCCTCCGTCACCTCGGGATGGCCGTGGCCGAGCGAGAACAGCCCCGGCCCGCCGGTGCTGTCGATGTAGCGCTTGCCGTCCTCGCCGTAGACATAGACGCCTTCGGCACGAACCGCCTTGGGGAGCGGCGCGCCATCGACGCTCTGGCTGATCCAGTAGGACATGGGGCTTCTCCGCTGCTTGGCCGCCGAGTCTATGGCTTCGTCAGCGTATACACCCCCTACGGGGCGACGCTATAGTTTCCACGACAAAAACCCAGGGGAGGTTCACATGGGTACGGACAGAGAGACTCTCTACAAGCAATCCATGGAGCACGCGCGCGACATGCGGGCGAAGATCACGCGCCGGCAGATGCTCCAGATATCGGCGGCCATGGCTGCGGCCGCCGGCGTCGGCGTCGCGCCGAAGTGGGCGCGCGCGTCAGACACCAACGGGCCGGGCTGGTACACCGACGACAGCCTGGAAGGCGACGTGGTGGCCTACACCTTCGCCGGCCAGCGCTGGGGCCTGCCGCTCGAAGCCGTGGTCGGGACCTTCAAGGAGCGCTTCCCCAACGTCAACGTGAAGATCATCGCGGAGCCGGTGGGCGAGGCCTACACCAAGATGCAGGTCTACGCGGCGTCCAGGTCGGACTCCTACAACTGCGCCATCAACGACCACAACGTGATGTCGTCGATCGGCACCATCGGCACGCCGCTCAACCTCGACGACTGGCTCGCCGAGGACCAAGGCTGGCTGGACGACTACCACGCCGACGTCCCGGCCAACGTCACCGTGGGCTACAACTTCCCGCAGACGGCGGAGGGCCACCACGCGTCCATCGCCTTCGATAGCAACACGAAGCTGATGTACTACCGCCAGGACAAGTTCGACGAGGCGGGCATCACCCAGGCTCCGACAACCTGGGAAGAGACCATCGAGGTCTGCAAGGCCCTGCACGATCCTGACAACGACATCTA
>JAPOPO010000403.1 GCA_026712885.1 Rhodospirillales bacterium
CTCACGGTGGCGGTGAGCGCGGCGAAGGCAGCCTTGGGCAAGAGGCGCTTATTGTAGCGCCCGGCGCTGGCGGAGGCGTCGTGCTGGGCCGCGACGTGGTTGGAGGCCTGGCGGTCGTAGAGCCGGCCGGACCAGGCGGTGATGCGCAGGCTGACCAGCATGGCGTCGTGGGTGAGGTTCATAGCGATATCTCCAAGCCGAGAGGTCACTGGGTCCGCGCTGCGGCCCAGCGGATGAAGGCGTCGGTGTGCTGGAGGGCGGGCTCGCGGCGCACGCACGAGCCGACGAGGAACTCGCCCCCCTCGCGCCCTAGCCTCATCGCGTAAGAGACGATCGAGCCGAGATTGACGTCGTCGGCCATGCGGTAGAGCGAGCCGCAGAGCGCGATCAGCGCGCTCGCGTTCTCGGGCACGTCAGCGTTCTCGGGATCGTCGATGACGGCCCTCGGGTGGGGCAGCTCGCGCCACACCTTGAGGAAGGCCGAGAACTCCACGGCTGCCGCCTCGCCGACGGCGCCTCGGAAGAGCGCCCGTTCCGCGGCCGGGTCGAGGCTGCCGCGTTGGTTCACGACGTTTGAGACAAACTCCCATGTACGGGGACATGCGAACGCCGCCTCGCGCGACTGTGGATCGAACACATGCAGAAGCTCCGGCCGGAGCTGGATGAAGAAGAGAGTCTCGGGCGCGATGCCGTTGGCGGCTCCCCACTCGCACCAGTCCGAGGGGTCGACCTTGATCTCGAGGTGGACGAAGCGCGAGGCCAGCGGCGTCGGCATCCTGTGAGTGACGCCGCGGTCGCCCTCGCGGTTGCCGCAGGCCATGAGCGAGGCGCCTTCGGGGAGCTCGTACTCGCCGCACTTGCGGTCGCGGACGAGCTGGAAGAGCGCCGCCTGCACCATCGGCACGCCGGAGGGAAGCTCCTCCAGGTTGACGAGGTAGAGGTCGTTGCTGGTGCTGGGGGGCAGAAAGTCTGGGGGCGCCCAGCGCGTGCGGTTGTCGTCGTCGCGCCAGGGGATGCCGCGCAAATCGACGGGGTCGAGCAGCAGGGCGCGCACGTCGTAGTAGGTGCGGCCGCCTTCGGCGGCGACCTGCTGCGCGACCTCGCTCTTGCCGCAGCCGGGCCCACCCCAAACCATGACCGGCTGTCTGGCTTCGACAAGGATCTTGAGGGTGGCGGCGAGTTCGCTGGGGCGCAGCGTGTAGTCGGCGGAGATGGTGTCGGGGTCGGGCATGGGCGGCTCCTGAGTGCGGGGAGACGGCGCGGGCGCCTCTCAACGTCCGAGCTCGCCCGACCCAGAGCGCCCGCCCCTTTCGCCGGCTCGGGGCAACGGGCGGGGGCGATCTGCCGTGGTCGGCGGACAGGCGATCAGGCGCCCGGCGGCGCGGCCTGCGCGAGAGGGGCGCCGTCGGCGAGGCAGCCGACGCGGATGCGTCCGGTCCAGGCGCCGGAGCGTGCATCCGGTTCGTTCTGGCGAAGCTGCTGGCGCAGTTCCATCCAGAGACGACCGAGGACGTTGTGGCCCTCGTAGCGGTCGGCGACGGGCCTCGCGCCCCACCAGGGATCTCGGGTCGAGACCTCGACGATGGGGCGCTCTCCGGTCGCGGCGAGCACCGCGTCGATCTCGGCCGCGTTCGCCTCGCGCTTCATGCGCAGGACCCACCGCATGACGTCGACGCGCTGCGCGTTCCAGTCGGGGTCGATGCCGAGGCCGGGCGTGCGGCCGATGGCGGCCGCTTCCCGTGCCGAGGGCGCCTCGGCGATACGCTGCTGGACGTCGGGGCGCGCCGGGAACTTGCAGGCCTGGTAAGCGGCTTCAGCCGTCCCGAAGCTCACGGGACCGGCCAGGATCGGGACGGCGAGCGGCTGGAAGTTGCTGAAGGCGCCCCATACGGCTTTCGTGAAACGAAATCCGCAGGCCTGCTGCCTGATATAGATGCGCATGGGTTCCTCCGGTCGCGGATGGGTGGCCGAGCGGCGGAGGACTCGCTCCGCCGTCTCGGGCTTGCCCCTCCCGGTCCCGCCTCTGCCTCGGGGCGCGGGGAGTGCTCGAGGGCGCCGTTACAAGATGCAGTACTGCGGCGCCTGGACGGACGCCGGGACCGCCGGGAACCGGCGGGTTATGCTCGCGAAGGCGAAGCCGCGGTCATGCGGGCGATGGCGGAAGCGCCGTCGGGTCGCCTAAAGCGTCGGCCTCGCGGGAGGGCATGGGCTTCATGGCGCGATTGCGGCACCGGAGGAATCGGTAATGAACAAGGCGGCGATCGTCGCCCGCGTGGCCAGGCGGATGGGGCTGAACAAGTTCGCGGCGGAAGGAGCGGTCGATACCGTTCTTGAGGCGATCGCCGAGGGCCTTGCCAAGGAAGAGGACGTGCGGATCGCGGGGTTTGGCACGTTCAGGACGCGGAACCGGGCTGCAAGGCAGGGCCGCAACCCGGCGACGGGCGAGAGCGTGCGGATACCGGCGTCGAAGGTACCGTCGTTCAAGGCGGCAAAAGGTCTCAAGGAGGCGGTGAAACGGGGCTGGCAACCGGATGCGGCGGTGCCCGGGGATGACGGCGATGGCGAGCCCGGCAACTCAGGCGCGATGCTGGAGATGTCGGACTGGCCGGGCGGCGTGGAGCCGGTCTGGACCCTGTTGGAGCCGGAGAGCGCCCGGGCGCTGCGGACGGAACCGGCGGCGGATAACTCGACACTGCGGCTGGCGGCGGACCTGCCGGACGAGGCGTTCGCAGAATCGGCCTTCGTGCGCAATGCCCTGATCGCGCTCGAACTGATAAGCAACGAGTTCTTGCCGAGGTTCACCGAGAAGGGGCATTTCGGGCGCGACATGGTCGTGTCGATGCGCGAGGCGATGACCTGGCCGGGGATGGAGGCGGCCGAGCAGTACCGGACGGGAAAGGCGCTCCGTGAGGGCGACGTGTGGGAGCTTCATCTGCTGCATCGGCTGATGGACCTGGCCGGGCTCATGGACGGGCAGGCGTTCCTGGGCCAGTTGACCGCGTTGGGGCGCGAGATGCGCGAACCCGGACGACGGGGCGCCCTCCAGGCGCTGCTGTTCAGACACCTCTTCTGGCGCGCGGACCTCTCGGAGTTCGTGGAGACGTTTCCGCGAGGGCTGCCGGGCCGGTGGCCGCAGGACGATACCGGCGTGATCCTGTGGGGGCTCTCGAACGTGGCCGGAGAGTGGCAGAGCGCGGACACGCTCAGGACGCTGACCACGGTTCGCGACGATTCGGTGGCGGGACTGCACTGGAACGCGGAGGGCACGATGTTCGCGGGTCGCGTTCTGCAACCTTTGCGCTGGTTTGGGCTGCTCGAATACCGGGGGCCTCCCGAGACCTTCGAGGTGGGCTGGCGGAAGACCGCCCTCTTCGACCGCTTCCTCTCGTTCGATGTGAGGCTCGCGAAGGACCGGGGGACGGGTCACTGAGCGCGCATTGCCGGGAGGACGGCCGCACCGCGCGGGGGCGATCGCGGTGTCGGGCCTGGGTGCAGGTTGCTGCGATGGCCGCGGCAGCGGCATTGGGTTCGCACGGGCCGATGATGGGTCGCTCGGTATGAGGCGCGTGGCCGCCGGCGTCTCTCCGCGCACCGAAGACGAGGGATGGGCGGTTCGTGCGGGGCTGCCGATCTCTCCCGTACGCAATCGGTCCGCGCCGGCCGGCCGGCGTGGCGCCGCTACGCCTCGTCGGGAAGGTTGAGGGAGGAGACGCGCATCCGCATCCTCCGCTCGAAGAAGGTCGGGAGATCGGCGCGCGCCGCGGGGCCGGACGGCTCGCCGCCGGCGAGTGCGGCGAGCAGGGACAGCGCGGGGTAGTCCTCGATTTCGAGCTCGTCTCTCGGCCAGTCGTCGTCGAGGATGCGCACCCCCTGGGCGAATCCCCGTGCCCAGTCCGTCAGCTCGCCGTCGCCGAAATCGGCGAGCGCGTCCGCGGCGGAGCCGCTCTCTCCGATACGGCGGTCGAGCTCGTTGTGGCGCTCCGCTGCGCGGCGCAGGAACTCCCCGGCCCCCTCGCTGCCGATGCCCCGGACCCCGTCCGCGAGCGCGTGCAGCCATTCCGCGGGACGGGGCTCCCGGGGCGCGAGCACCGCGGCCGCGACGTAGCCGTCGAGCCAGGCCAGCGAAGCAGCGCAATGCAGGTCCCCCTCCGGCCACGCCGCCGCCTCGGCAAGGGCGGCCAACGGGTCCGGACGCCCTGCGTCGCCGGCGCGAAGCCGGCGTTCCTCCTCGTGCCAGGCGTCGACGGTGGCCAGGAAGATGCTATCCATGATCGGGATGCCCTTGAGCGCGCGTCCGTCGAGCAGGGCCGAGGCCACGGCCGTAAAGGAGCGCCAGTCGGCGTCGCCGGCGGCCTTGAGGACATGGGCGGCGCGCAGCACGAGAAGGGCCCAGTCGTCTCGCCTCCCTTCGAGGCGCGCCCGGAAAGCTTCGAGCGTCTGCCGTGGACCGTCCGCGGCCTTCAGGGATTCGTCCAGCAGCGCCGTGCCCTCGAACCATGTGTCAAGGATCGGCCGGTCGTCGGGCCACGCAGCGCTGCGGCGGATCAGCTCTTCCCGCTCACCGTCGGGCAAACCGGCGATCGCGCCAGCCGGGTCGAGCTCCGCAAGCCAGTCCCGTGCCGTCATCGCCCGAGGGCGCAGCTCGGAAAGGCCGAAGCCGGCGGCGACGTCGATCAGACGGGCCGGTGGAGGCCGCCCATCGGCAAGTCCGTCCGCGAGCGCGGCGGAAAGCGCGGTCTCGAAGGCTTCGAACGGCACGTCGAGCGCCCCCAGCTCGTCCTGCAGGTTGGATGCGGCACTCAGGGCTTCGTCGCCCCGGAAGATGTGCACGATGGTGACGCCGTGGCCGGCCTTGACCACCACCACCGCGCAAGCGGGTCCGTCCGCAGGGTCGAGCGCGGCGGCGAGGTGCTGCATGGCCGAGCCGGCCGGCAGGGCGGCGAGGAAACGCGTCGGGCGGCCCGCGGGCCGCGCCATCGGGTGGAACAGGCCCCGCAGCCGGGCCTCGCGCAGGGCGGTATCCAGCAAGGGACGCGCGGAATCCGCCGGCATCCAGTTGCGGATGAGCGGCACGAGCGCCGGCAGGGCGGGCTCCATGGCGTCGCCCCGCACCCGGCCGGAGAGGCCGCTGGCGGCCGCCAGGCGAACCTCGGGCGAGCGGTCCAGCAGCCAGTAGAGGGCGGCGCGGCCGTAGCGCTCCTCCTCGCGCCCCGAAACATGGTGGACGAAGGTCGGCCTGAACTCGGACGGAAGGACCGCCATCAGGTTGGCGAAGAGGTCGTGCAGCAGATGATCGTCGCCGCCCGCATGGCGCGCGAGACGGTCGATCTCCCGGTCCAGCAAGCCGGGAAACGCGGCAAGGGCCTGGCCGGTGCCGGGTTCGCCGGCGAAGATCGGGAAGAGGCATTCCGGCGCTTCCAGGCCTGCGTGGATGAAGGCGCGGGCGAGTCCCAGCGCGGCGTGGTCCGGGAGGTCGCCGCCGGCGGCCAGCGTGTCGATGGCGCCGCGCGCCTCGGCGAGGAAGGGCTCGCCGAAGCGGCCGCGGTTCTCGGCATCGCGTTGCGCCCGTTCGGCCAGGACCCCGAACAGGTCGAGGGGAGCGTTCCGCTCCGAGTCCGCGGTCCGCGCGATGCGGGCGGCGAGCATGGAAGCGATGCCCGTCCTGCCGAGAAGCACCGGCGCGTGCTCCTCCGCCAGCTCCCTTCGGTCGAGGAAGTCGTCGACGCCGTCGAGCTCGTCGAGGCAGGCTTGCAGAAGATCGGTTTCGGGCATGGTCGTGTCCGGGATGGCGACAGGGCTGTTGGCGGGAAACGAGGCGCGCATCGTGCCATGGCGAGCCCGGTCGTTGAAGACGGCAGGGAGAGACGAAGAGGCGGCGGGGCGCCCGCAGCGGACCCCCCGCCGACAGTGGATCAGCGGCGCCGGGCGTCGACGAAAATGCCCGCCGCGTAGCTCCCCCACATTTGCATGCCCGAGTCCGTCAGGTTGACCCCGGTGCAGACGATGACCTCGTGGCGCTCGGGCCGCAGCCGCTGAACGGCCCGCAAGCTCATCACCTTGCGCGCCTGCTTGCGTCCGCCCTTCGATCCCTTGCCGGGCCGCCAGGGCCGGATCTGGCCCTCGTAGTCGGACAGGTACCGCTCGACCACGTAGCGCTGGTCATCGAGCCCTTGCCCGAACAGGTGGGTGAGGTAGGTTCGGGCGTTTCCATGGAGTGTGCCGTTGATCTGCATGTGCCGCCTCCCGCTAGCCTGTGAGTGGAAGCGGCGAGGACGCCTCTCGCCGGACGCCGCACGCCGCGCCCCGCTTCAGGCCGGGCTCTCCCTCCTGCCGGCGTGAGGGCGCCGGCGCGGAGCAAGGATCGTGATGCGGGTTGAAGGCGGGGGGCCGCACGCCGCCGGGCCGGGCGGCCCTGCGGCGCCGCCGAGGCCCGGATGGGCGACGGCATGGCTGGGCCGTGCGCGGCTGCGGAGGACGGGGCGGCGATCCCGCTGCCGGGGTTTCCGCGGGCTTTTGAGGTCAGGAGTGGTCTGGAGTTTACTTCGGGGTGGTTACTGGGTGATTATTTTCCTCGTTCCGGCGTCGGGCGCACGCTCGTGTCTTCTCCCAAGCTATTGAAATGAAATGGTTATGCGCGACGGCGCGCCCAACCGTGTTGGTGGTGAGAAATGCGGGCTAAACCCAATACTGTTCACTTAGAGATTGATTGGTGCTATAGTCGTGGGCCTGTGAACGCGGTAGGGGTCAGGCCGATGTCACGCGCTGTTGGGACTCTCCCGGCAGGTTCACGCGTCACCGACTACATCAGTCTGGGAGTGATC
>JAPOPO010000517.1 GCA_026712885.1 Rhodospirillales bacterium
TCGGAGGCCGCCCCGGCACCGGTCGCGCCCTGCCCGCTCAAGAAACGTGCGGCGATCCGCTGGCTTTGTTCCGTGATGGCGGCGAGATGGTCGGCCATATCGTGGTCCGTCGCGTCTGCGGCGGGGGGGGGGGCAGGGATCGTGGGCGTGGGCCCTGTGGGTTGGGGGGGGGGGGCGGCGGGGCGCGCCCGCAAAACCATATGGCCCACGCTCACGATGCCTGACGACTCCCCCGCCGCAGACGCGACGGACCACGATATGGCCGACCATCTCGCCGCCATCACGGAACAAGGCCAGCGGATCGCCGCACGTTTTATGGGCGGGCAGGGCGCGACCGGTGCCGGGCCGGCTTCCGACCCGCTCAACCTGAGCGCCGCCCTGGGGGCGATGGCGCGGAGCCTGGCCAACGATCCGTCGCCGCTGATCGACGCTCAGATGAAGTGGTGGGACGGCTATCTCAGTCTGTGGCAGCAAAGCGCGGAGCGCCTGCGAGGCGAAGAGCCCGCCGAGCCGGTGGCCGCGCCCGAGCCCGACGACCGGCGTTTTCGCGATCCGGCCTGGACCGAGAGCTGGGTCTTCGATCATCTCAAGCAGTCGTATCTGCTGACCGCCGCCTGTATGCAGTCGGCGGTGGGGAACCTGCGCGGCCTTGACGAAAACGACGCCGCGAAGCTCGCCTTCTACACGCGCCAATTCGTCGATGCCCTGGCGCCGACCAATTTCCTCGCCACTAACCCCGCAGCACTCAAGGAGACCGCCGAGACCAAGGGCGAGAACTTGCTAAAGGGCCTGCGCAACGTACTCGACGACCTGGAGCGGAACGAAGGTCGCTTCGCGCCCCGCATGTCGGACGAGAGCCATTTCACCCTGGGTGAGACCATCGCCACGACGCCCGGAATGGTCGTCTTCCAGAACGAGCTGATGCAGTTGATCCAGTACGCGCCGAGCACGGAAACGGTGAATCGCCGGCCGCTCCTCATCGTGCCGCCCTGGATCAACAAGTACTACGTGCTCGATCTCAGGCCGAAGAACTCCTTCGTCAGGTGGGCGGTATCCAGGGGCTACACGGTTTTCATGATCTCCTGGGTCAATCCGGACGAGCGGCTCGCGGAGAAGACCTTCGAGGACTACATGGTGGAAGGCCCGCTGGCGGCGCTCGATGCGATCGAGCAGGCGACGGGCGAGCGCGATGTCGCGGCGATCGGCTACTGCCTGGGCGGCACGCTCACGGCGGCGACGCTGGCCTATCTCGCGGCGCGGGGCGACGGGCGAATCAGGAGCGCCACCTTCTTCGCCTCCCTCGTCGATTTCGCGGAGCCCGGGGAGCTCGGCGTCTTCATTGACGATGCCCAACTCGAGTCGCTCGAGGCCACGATGGCGGAGAAGGGCTATCTCGAAGGCCGTCACATGGCGACGACCTTCAACATGCTGCGTGCCAACGACCTGATCTGGTCATTCGTGGTCAATAACTACTTGCTCGGCCGCGAGCCGCTGCCCTTCGACCTGCTCTTCTGGAATTCGGATTCGACCCGGATGCCGGCGGCGATGCACGGCCTCTACCTGCGCAAGATGTATCAGGAGAACCTGCTGGCCAAGCCGGAGGGCTTGAGCCTCGCCGGCGTGCCCATCGACCTCGGCCGCGTCGACATCCCGACCTATATCGTGGCGACCCGGGAGGATCACATCGCGCCGTGGCAGTCATGCTTCGCCGCATGCGGGCTCTACCGGGGGCAGCGCCGCTTCGTGCTCGGCGCCTCCGGTCATATCGCCGGCATCATCAATCCGCCGGAGGCCGGCAAGTACGGCTATTGGACCGGGCCGGTCGTGGAGTCGCAGGAGGCCGACGCCTGGCTTGCTGCCGCCGAGCACCACGAAGGGTCGTGGTGGAACGACTGGCAGACCTGGCAGCGCCGACGCTCAGGCGGCAAGAAGGTGCCGGCGCGGGTTCCTGGAGACGGCGCGCTCAGGCCGATCGAGGACGCGCCGGGCGCCTACGTCCTGGCGAGTTAGCCGCGGGCGCCCGCTCTGGCGGGCCCGACGAAGCCCGGTACTCGCCGGCGCGGTTCGCGTAGCGCCGCGCGATGGTGGTGATGGTCTCACGCTCTGCGTTGCTCACCATGCGCACCGCCTTCGCCGGACGGCCCATCCACATCTCGCCGCTCTTGACCCGCTTGCCCGGCGTCACCAGCGCGCCAGCGGCCACCCAGGCGCCGGTCTCCACCACGGCGAAGTCCATCACGGTGGCGCCCATCCCGATCATGCAGGCGTCTTCCAGAATGCAGGCGTGCAGCAGGCACATGTGCCCCACCACCACATCGTCGCCGATGAGCGTGGGGCCGTCTGCCGTGGCGGTGTGGACGATCGTGCCGTCCTGGACGTTGCTGCGCGCGCCGATGCGGATGTAGTTCACGTCGCCCCGCAGGACGCAGTTGAACCAGATGCTCGACCGCTCCCCGAGCACGACGTCGCCGA
>JAPOPO010000585.1 GCA_026712885.1 Rhodospirillales bacterium
CCCGCCGGCGGCTTCGGGATCGGGGAAGACGCCGCGGCCTGCGGCGGCGGCAGGGGGCCGGGCGAAAAAGCGCCCGCTTCCGGTCCCGCCGGGCCAGGCCAGGTGTTGGCAGCCGTCAGGAAACGCACTCACTTGCTGAAGTACGGCGGCTGCACGCGGCGGATTGAGGCCGTCGCCGGCGTGCCGCACACCCGCCAGGGATGAGCAGCTCACCGCCGCCGGACTCGTCGCCGGACGCTGCGGCAAGCCGATACACCCGCAGCCGGGTCGCGCATCCAACCGCCGACCGGGCTGCTACAGCACCGGCCTGCTCGGGCGGCGAATTCACCAAACAGGCGCACTTCTCGGCGGCCATCGGCACAGGCACACGACACACAGGCACAAACGGAATCTGTCGCTCGGCGTGGTCCGGCGCTATCATGAGCAGAAGGTGGCAGTCGCCGCCGTCATCCCAAAAAAACGCCGCAGACCCGGCCGCGGGCCAGGTCCCGCAGCTCGTGAAAGGCAGGTCCGTCAGAATGCAGGAGAGCGGCTCGGAAACGATCCCGGACGTGGCGGTGATCGCATCCGTCAAGTGGTATGACCCGGTCAAGGGTTTCGGCTTCCTGGCCCCCGTCGACGGCTCGCGCGACGTCTTCTGCCATGCGTCGGCAGTGGGCAGAGCGGGCTGGCTTACGCTTCCCGAGGGCGCGACCGTCACCTGCGAGGTGGTCGAGGGTCGGCAAGGCCCACAAGTCTCGCGGATCCACGAAGTCGATGCCTCGACCGCGTCCCAGGACCGGGCAGGGACTGGCGGGTCGCCGCATCGTGTTCGCGGCCAGTCCCCCGCCGCACCGGCGCCGCCTCCCGGCCGTCGCATGGAGGCGACCGTGAAGTGGTTCGTCCCGACGCGGGGCTATGGCTTCCTGTCGCCCCTGGACGGCTCGGACGACGTATTCTGCCACGCATCAGTTGTCACGGACGCGGGCTACGAGACGCTGCAGAAGGGGGCGAGCGTGATCTGCGAAGTTGCCGAGGGACGGCGGGGACCGATGGTCTCATCCATCGTCGCCGTCGACACCTCCACCGCGTTGCCCGTCTCGGCGGGGCGCGGCGGACGGCGGAACGGTGCGCCGGGGTACGGGCGCGACGACGGCGGTGACGCGGCGGTGGAGGAGCTGTTCGGCGTGGTCAAGTTCTACGACGCCGGCAAGGGCTTCGGCTTCGTCGACCCCGGCGGTGGCCCGGACGTGTTCGTGCACGGCAGTGTGCTGAACCGGGCGGGGCTTGCCTTCCTGGAGCCGGGCCAGAAGGTGAGGGTCATGGTGGCGCAGCGCAATCGCGGTCTTCAGGCGACGGATATCGAATTGCTCTGAGACGGGCAAGGACGCCTGGGCGACGCGGGCTACTCGACTATCCGCTCGGGGCCCGACAGCGCGCGGATGGTGCCACCATGTGCCGAAACCCCGATGCCGTTGCGTGGGCGGCCGGATACTACGCCGGCAAGCTCACCCCGCGACTTCTGCGATGCGGCTGGCGGCGGCCTTGACGGGGTCGTTGGCAAGGTGCGCGTAGCGCTGCGTGGTCTGCACTCTCGTGTGGCCCAGCAGCTGGCCGATCATCGGAAGCCCCTCGCAGACCAGCAGACCGCCACTCGCAAGGCCGTGACGCAAGTGGTGGATGCGTAGATTGTCGATCCAGCACTCCAAGCCATCCAAATGAGCGAATACGCGCGATATTGCGTGATCGTCAACAACGGGATTGAGGCGGCCGAACTACCGGTAGGCCGAGGCATGGGGAAGACTTTGCCGAATGTCCGGGATACCGGTCAGGAAAATCGCCTCACGTCGATGACCCGAGTAAGCGCAGAAGATGTATTCGTTCCAATGGTTGGGATCCGGGCCGTACTTCATCAGATGAGCGTGCGCGTCATCCGCTCTGGGCGGCTTCTTCGCCTTCATCCGCGCGAGTTCGCGCTCCAGATAGTCGACAAAGGCGCGTTCGGGATAGTCGCGGATTACGTAAGGCGTGATGAACACGATATGGTGGCGGCACAGGCCGTGGGGCGGCGGAAGCAGGCGCACGAACCAGACCTCGCCATCGCTGCCCTCATAGCCGGCAGGAACCCTGCAGGAGACGACCTCCCGCGTGCCGACCTCGCGCAGCAGAACCCCGTCGCCCTCGCTGCCGCAGTGTACGTAGAAGCCCATCCTCGACTGCTGCATCCGCTCGATGGCGTCCATCAGCCAGGACGGGGAATCGAACTCTGGCGCGATGCGCAGAATGCAGCTGCCCATGGTCTCCCGGCTGCTCCCGAAGCGGACGTCGAACAGCGCCCACATCGTGAAATAGCTGACGGTCAACGGACTCATCGGCGGCCCGGACGGCATGTACTCGTCCTCGGCGTTGCCGGCGATCCTGACGTAGCCCTTCGCTTCTCTCATCCCGGAAACGGTCTCGGCCATGAGGGAGGCGACGTTCTGCCCCATTGCGTAAAGGGAGTGACAAGGCTCAAGGCCCGCGAACTTGCCGAGAGTCTGACCGTCGTCGTCGAAACCGGCTTCGACGGCCATCTTCCTGCCCTCCCGCCAGCCGGCCAGATCGACCACCTTCGACCCGCGGGACGAGAGGATCTTCTTCGCGATTTTGTCGGCAACGGATCCCATGGCGTGCTTTCAGTGCTCTTCGCGGGGCTCAACCGTCGTCTGGAAGCCGGTCCGGTTCCCGGCGACCGCCGTCACCCAATGCGCAGTGACCCACAGGCGACCTGACCCGTGGCGACATCGAGACATCCGCTTCAGGCTTCGGCGGTAGCATCGATCGGGATCTCCGATTCGAGCACGCTGCCGAACACTCGGCGTGGAAGCCGCCACCCGCTCGATATCGCACGGTACGGTACCGGTCGCGGCTAATCATCGCCGAACATGGCCCGTATCGTGTCGATGGCGATGAACATTCGCTCCGGACGATCCTGGAAGCTCCGGAAGCCGAGGCGCCGGTAGAATTGCCTGCGGCGCGCGAGAACCTCGCTGCCGCCATCGTCGATGACATCCAGAACGACCAGCTTGAGGCCGACTTCGCCGGCGACTTTCCGGGCGCGGCCGAGCGCGTCGACCGCGAGGTCCGACCCGAGCCCCCTGCCCTGCTGGCTTCGGTCGACCGCGACCATCGAGAGGTAGAGTGCCGGGATGCTGCCGGTATTGGGCGCCCGCCGGGGTCGGTCCGGCCCGAGGTCGGATGTCGCGACCGCATGGGCGTTCAGCGCATAGTAGCCCAGGATCTCCGGCGACCCCTGGGCCACCGCCACGAAGACCCGTGTGAAGTCGTCCTTCTGCCGCTTCCCGGCGGTAAACCGCAGAAAGTTGTCGAGGCGGTCCGTTCCACAGGAAAAGCCCGAGCGGTCGTGCCTGCCGGGGTCGAACGGCTCGATGACGATGCCGGAGACGATCGTGCGTTTGTTGTCACCCTGCATTGTCGATGCGGGAGCGGTAGGCGCGCACCGCGTCCCGGGCCGCCTGCGTCGGCGGATGAGGATTGTCGAGCGCCTCCAGAAGCGTCCGCCTGTCGCGCTCCGAGAGCGTCGTGGTCTGATGCTCGCGCAGGATGCGCTCGGCTTCCCGGGCGGCAGTTGCCCTGACGAACGTCGTGAGCTTGACGCCCGTCAGCGCCGCGGCCCGTGAAATGCGCTCCTTGTCGCTCGGCTTGACCCGCATCTCGATGCTGTCGGTCGCCTTCTCGTCCGAAGGCGCTTCGATATCGCTGAAGTTCAACACGGCGACATCCTCTCTGTTTGTCCCGACAATGTAGGCTCAATCCCGGCGTACATCAACCGCCCGGCTCCGCTGGTGCCGAGCGCCGTCCCGCGCTCGCGGGCATGGTTATCGATGCGCTGCGGGATGTGGACAGTCCAAGGGCGGATCGGCTTGTGTGCCGCCTGGAGGCGCATGGCGGAACCTCGGAGGATGGGCGCACGGGATTCCGGCCCTCTCCCGGAAAGAAGCGATGACGGGAGCTGCGGCCTGCCCGCGTGCGGCGTAACCCTGCCCGGCTCTGTGTCGACCAGGCGGAAATGCCGGGCGGGCATGACAAGCCTGGATCGGGCGGCACCGGCGGCGCCGCGCGGCGGAGGTACGCGCTGCCCTCGGACCTGTCCGGTTCGGAACCTACAGGATCGGATCGATTTCGTAGGGCAAGTGGCCGTTGACGGGGTCGGCCCGGGACCGCCGAGAACGGCCCCTGTCGCGCCCGGCGAAGACCGTCACCAGCCCGTTCCCGCCCGGCGGCTGCGTCGAAAATCGCCGCCCGGCGGGGCGGTTTGATTCCGGCAGCGCGGTCGACTGCCGGCGTTGTGGTGTATGGTTTCGCCGAATCGGCGTAATGGTTCGGTAATGCCGTGGAGGGTTGCGCTGGGGCCGCCGCCGCGCCGAGTGCCCCCGCGCGGAAGGCTGGTAACGATTTTTCCGATGCGATATCGTCGAGCGCATGGCGATTCGCGACGAGGATTTCAGCGCGGA
>JAPOPO010000407.1 GCA_026712885.1 Rhodospirillales bacterium
CGACTGCGAAACTGCCCGCGCTGTCCTTGCCCGCTTGCCCGCGCCCGACACCGAAGCGTCCGCCGCCCTGCCCCGCCGCCAGGCCAGCTCATGACTACCGACTATCGCGATACCGTCCTCATGCCCCGCACCGCCTTCCCCATGAAGGCGCGGCTGCCCGAACACGAGCCGGCGATGGCCGCGCGCTGGGAGAAAATCGAGCTTTATCGGCGCCTTCGGGAGGACTCGGCCGGGCGGCCCAAATTTGTGCTGCACGACGGGCCTCCTTATGCCAACGGCCACCTTCACCTCGGCACGGCACTGAATAAGATCCTCAAGGATGTCGTCGTCCGCTCGCAGCAGATGCTCGGCAAGGATTCGGTCTACGTGCCGGGCTGGGATTGCCACGGCCTGCCCATCGAGTGGCAGGTCGAGCAGGCCTACCGCAAGGATGGCCGCGACAAGGACTCCGTCCCGGTCAGCGAATTTCGCGCCGACTGCCGCGCCTTCGCCGAGCACTGGATCGACGTCCAACGCAACGAGTTCAAGCGCCTGGGCGTGATCGGCGACTGGGACGATCCCTACACCACCATGAGCTTCGCGGCCGAGGCGCAGATCGTGCGCGAGCTCGGGCGCTTCCTGGTGGACGGCAGCCTCTACCTGGGGGCGCGCCCGGTGATGTGGTCGCCGGTGGAAAAGACCGCGCTGGCCGAAGCCGAGATCGAGTACCACGATCACAAGTCCGTGGTGATCACCGTCGCCTTCCCGGTGGTCGAGAGCCCGCTTGAGGCCGTCCGCGGCGCCAGCATCGTCATCTGGACGACGACGCCCTGGACCATCCCGGGCAACCGTTGCATCGCCTACGGCGACGCCGTGCGCTACCAGGTGCTCGAAGTGACTGAGGTCGCGGACGGCGCGGCCGTAACCCCCGGCACGCGAATCGCCGCAGCCGAGGAGCTGGCGCCTACCCTCTGCGCGGAGAGCGGCATCGCCGGCCACCGGGTGATCGCCTCCGGCCTCCCCGGCACCGCCTTCGCCGGCACCGTCTGCGCTCACCCGCTGCACGGCAGGGGCTACGACTTCCCCGTGCCGCTGATCCCGGCCAATCACGTCACCACCGAGCAGGGCACCGGCTTCGTCCACATCGCGCCGGGTCACGGCGCCGAGGACTTCGAGGCGGTCGCCGGCTACAACGCGGGCTTCGCTGCGGGCGGCGGCGATGGCCAGCCGATCGAAACGCCGGCGACGGTCGGTGACGACGGCTGCTTCTACGATCACGTGCCGGGCTTCGCCGGCAAGCACGTCTACAAGGTGAACGGCGAGATCGCCGACGCGCTGGCCGATGCCGGCCGGCTGCTCGCACGCGGCGCGCTGGTCCACTCCTACCCCCACTCCTGGCGCTCCAAGGCGCCGCTGATCTTCCGCAACACGAGCCAGTGGTTCATCAGCATGGAGACGACCGGGCTGCGCAGCACCGCGCTCGAGTCTATCGACCGGGTGCGCTGGGTGCCGCCCACAGGCCGCGCCCGCATCCGCTCGATGATCGAGACCCGGCCGGACTGGGTGCTCTCGCGCCAGCGGGTCTGGGGCGTTCCGATCACGGTTTTCGTCTCGCGTGAGGACGGCACGCCGCTGCGCGATCCGCAGGTGGTCGAGCGCATCGCCGCCGTGGTCGAGGCAGAAGGCGCCGACGCCTGGTTCACCAGCGACAACGCGCGCTTCCTCGCGCCGGAGTACGACCCGGACGCCTACGACAAGGTCACCGATATTCTCGATGTCTGGTTCGAGAGCGGCACGACCCACAGCTTCGTCCTGGAACAGCGGCCAGAGCTGATGTGGCCGGCCTCGCTCTACCTCGAAGGCTCGGATCAGCACCGGGGCTGGTTCCACAGCTCTCTGCTCGAATCCTGCGGCACCCGCGGCCGCGCGCCCTACGACGCCGTGCTCACCCATGGCTTCGTGGTCGACGGCGAGGGGCGCAAGATGTCGAAGTCTCTCGGCAATGTCATCGCGCCGCACCAGGTGAACGAGCGCTACGGCGCCGACATCCTCCGGCTCTGGGTGGTGAGCACGGACTACGCCGAAGACCTCAGGATCAGCGACGAGATCCTGCGTCACCAGGTCGATTCGTACCGCCGGCTGCGCAACACGCTGCGCTACCTCCTGGGCAACCTCGCCGAGTTCCA
>JAPOPO010000582.1 GCA_026712885.1 Rhodospirillales bacterium
GATCTGAAGATCTCGGTACGCGGCCTGGCAATGGAGATCATCGAGCGCATGCATGCCAGGGGGCTGAGCGTCTATCCGCCGGAGGCTGACCGCGATCCCGCAGTCCGGGCGACCGAGGCGCTCTGGCGCAAGTGGTCCCGGTGGGGCGTGTTCGACTTCCATACCCGCACCAAACCCCATCCGGTCATCTTCGCCGCGGCCTTCGATCCGGACGGCTTCAAGCAGGCTTCGCTGGACATGGTGCGCGAGGCCGGCGTCAATCTGCGCCTGCACAGCTGGTTCCAGTCCACCATCGTCGAGGACGGGCGGGCCGCCGGCGTGATCGTCGAGACCAAGGAAGGCCCGCAGGCCATTCGCGCCAAGGTGGTCATCGACGCCACCGGCGACCTCGATGTCGCGGCGAGCGCCGGCGCTCCTTTCGCCGAGGGCGCGTTCATCGTCACCACTGTGTCGCGCATGGGCGGCGTCGATACGGACACAGCCGAGCGGTTCCAGTTCGAGGAGCCGGAACGGTTCGCCGAGCTCGACAAGCAGGCGAAGAGCCTGATCGGCGGCTGCTGGCAGTACTGGTGGCTGAAGACGCCGCTCCCCGGCGTGGTGTGGTGCAACTGTCCGCACATGACCGGCTTCGACGGCATGAAGGTGGCGGACCTGACGGCGGCGGAGTTCGAGGGCCGGCGGCGCATGCAGGCCTTGCTGGAGTTTGCGCGCACGCACATTCCGGGCTTCGAGCGCGCCTATTTCGTGGATTTCGCGCCCCAGACCGGCGTGCGCCAGACGCGTCTGCTCGAAGGCGAATATGTGGTCACCAGGCGCGACGTGATGGATCGTGTGCATTTTCACGACTCCGTCTGCCGCGGCCGGGACTACTACACCCCTTACCGTGCCTTGCTCCCGGTAGGCGTGGAACAGGTTCTCGTGGCCGGCCGCCACTATTCGGCGACGCCGCAGGCCCAGAAGGTCAGCCGGGAGATTCCGCCCTGCATGGCCATGGGTGAAGCCGTCGGCATCGCCGCCGCGCAATCACTGGACAGCGGCACGCTGGTTCGCAATGTGGACGTGCACGCTATCCAGAGGCAGATGCGCGCCCAGGGCGCAGATCCGGGCGACATACCGGCCGACAATGCCCGGTTGCCGGAGGCTGCCTGATGTTGCCGGATTCGAATGCCGGTGCCGCCGCCGAGCTTCCTCTCGAAGGCGTCCGGGTACTCGACTTCACCCAGGTAATGATGGGCCCGTGCTGCACGCAGATGCTGGCCGACTACGGCGCTGACGTCATCAAGATCGAACGGGCGGGTTGGGGCGATCTTTCCCGCTGGAGCGTCGGTGAAGACCCTGACGGCGGCAACAATCCGGTATTTGCGAGCCTCAACCGCAACAAGCGCAGCGTCGCACTCGACCTGAAGACGGAGGAAGACCGGACGGCGGTGCTGCGGCTCGTCGAGACCTCCGACGTGGTGGTGAACAATTTTCGCCCCGGCGTCATGGATCGGATGGGCTTCGGATACGACGATCTGCGCCGTATCAATCCACGGATCATTTACGCCGTTGGCACCGGCTTCGGCCTGGACGGCCCCTATGTGCACAAGGGCGGCCAGGACGTGCTCGCCCAGGCGATGAGCGGCGCGATGCACCGCCGATCGGACCCGTCGGTGCCGCTTACCGTCTATCCGACGGCGCTCGCCGACTACGCGGCGGGCATGCACATGGTCCAGGGCATCCTGATGGCACTGATGCAGCGCGAGAAGACCGGCGAGGGGCAGCGGATTGCCGTATCGCTCTTCAACTCCATGCTGGCGATGCAGATGCAGGAGGCGGCGGTGTGGATGATGCGCGGCCGGGAGCTCAACTGGGCGGCCATGCCGCTCTCCGGCGTGTTCGAGACCCTGGACGGTGCTGTGGTCATGGTCGGAGCGTTCAAGGAGCACCCCTTGCGCGACATCTGCACGGCGCTTGGCATCGACGACCTCTCGGGCGACCCCAGATATGCAACCCTGGAACAGCAAAAGGCTCATCGGTCGGAACTGCAGGCGATCTTCCGGGACCGGTTTGCCGGCGGCACCACCGCGCACTGGCTGGAACGGCTCGGCGGCGTCGATATCCTGTGCGCCCCGGTGATGACGCTCGCGGACGCGCTGGACGACCCGCAGACCGCGTGCAACGACATGATCGTGGAACTCGAGCCGACCGCGGGCGGCCCGATGCGGCTCGTAGCCTCGCCCATCGACATGTCGGCAGCTCCGTTCGCAGTGCGCCGCGCGCCGCCGGTACTGGGCGAGCACAATGACGAAGTGCTGGCGCCAGCCGGCTCCGGCGAGAATGCGGCATGAGTGTCGAATTCGACGTCCTGGATGGCGTTGCCCGGGTGACGCTGAACCGGCCGGAGCGGATGAACGCCGTCGACTCAGCAACCGGAGCGGCGCTTGAAGACGTCTGGAACGCCATTGAAGTTGACCCAACGATTCGGTGCGCGGTCCTCACCGGAACGGGCCGCGCATTCTGTGCTGGCGCGGACATGAAGGAGGACGGCCCCGGCGGGCTCGCCTATTGGGCCAACACCGGCGACCACGGTTTCGGCGGCATCGCACTCGGCCGCCGTCCGTCGGTCCCCGTCATTGCCAGGGTCAACGGCGTTGCTTTGGGCGGCGGATTCGAAATGGTGCTGGGCTGCGATCTGGTCGTCGCTGCC
>JAPOPO010000408.1 GCA_026712885.1 Rhodospirillales bacterium
ATCGGCGGCCTCAGCGATCGCCTGCCCGAAGGCCGGGGCCTGCACGTCATGCAGTCCAACGGCGGGGTGATGACGGCGGAATCCGCCAGCGAGACCCCGCTGCAGACGCTGCTGTCCGGCCCGGTCGGCGGCGCCATCGGGGGCAGGGCGCTCTCCGCCGCCACGGGGCGGCCCAACCTCATTTGCATCGACATGGGCGGCACCTCCTTCGATGCGAGCCTGATCATCGACGGGCTGCCGTCGGGCTCCAACCACGCCAAGCTGGAGGGGCTGCCGGTGCAGATGTCGGTCGTGGACATCCACGTCATCGGCGCGGGCGGCGGCTCCATCGCGTGGGAGGAGGCGGGCGCCATGCGCGTAGGCCCCCAGTCCGCCGGCTCCATGCCGGGGCCTGCCTGCTACGGGCTGGGCGGGACCGAGCCCACGGTTTCCGACGCCAATCTCGTGCTCGGCCGTCTCGACGGCGCCAACTTCTCCGGCGGCGCGATGGCGCTGGATCGCGATGCGGCGGTGACGGCGCTCGCGACGATCGGCGACACGTTCGGACTCACGGCAGAGGCCATGGCGCAGGGGGTGGTGGATGTCGTGAACGCCAAGATGGCGGATGCGATCAGGACCATTACCGTCCAGCGCGGCATCGACCCGCGCGACTTCTCGCTCGTTGCCTTCGGCGGAGCCGGGCCGGCGCAGGCGGGGGCCTTGGCCGAAGAGCTGCAGATCCGCGAGGTGATCGTGCCGGTGCATCCCGGCGCCTTCTCCGCCTGGGGCATGCTGCAGACGGACGTGCGGCGCGACTACAAGGAGACGCTCTACAGCTTCTGGGACCTCATGGAGCTCGCGGTCCTCGAAGCCGCGTTCGCCGGGCTCGAGGAGAATGGCCGCAAGCACTTGCTAGACGAGGGGATCGCCGAGGACGCCATCGCCTTCGAGCGGGCCATCGACTTCCGCTACTACGGGCAGGAATATGTCCTCACCATCCCGGTGCCGAACGGGACCATCGACATGGACGCCGTGCGGACGAGCTTCGACAAGGCATACGAGCGGCAGTACGGCCACTCCAGCCCGGAGAATCGCGTCGAGATGGCGAACATCCGCCTGGCCGCGCTCGGCCGGCTGGCGCGCCCGGACTCCGCGCCGCCCGCGCCGGAGCCCGCTCGGCTGACGCGTGAGCGGGATGTTGTCTTCGCCGGCCGGCCGCTGAGGACGCCGGTTCTCGACCGCAACGGGCTCGAAATCGGCGATGCCGTCACCGGCCCCGCGATCATCGAGGAGTCGACGGCGACGACACTGGTGCCGCCGGGCTGGAACGCCACGGTGATCGAGGGCGGCCACCTCTCCATGACGCTGGAGGCGGGATCATGAACGATCCGATGCTGCGCAACATCGCAGACCCCATCACGACCGAGATCGTGCGCAACTTCGTCGTCTCCTGCGCGGAGGACATGAACGCCTCGCTCTGGCGCTCCGCCCACTCGGCGGTGATCTACGAGGGCCGGGACAGCGCCGTCGGGCTGCTGGACGCCGACGGCAACATGC
>JAPOPO010000195.1 GCA_026712885.1 Rhodospirillales bacterium
CACGATCTCGAGCGGCCGGTAGCAGCCGCCGCTCGGCTGGATGTCCGAGCCGAACAGGGTCTTGACCACGTAGAACACCGAGGCCGCGGCGATGAAGGGCGTGGTGTTCACCGGCCCCCGCGCCGCGTCATCGGTTCCGGAGAAATCGAAGCGGGCGCCGTCGCCCTCGATGGTCACGCTCACACGCACGGCGACCGGCCCGCCGCCGCCGGCATCGTCGTCCAGCCAGTCCTCGCCTTCGTAAGCGCCATCGGGGATGGCGGCGAGCGCAGCCCGCATCTGCGCCTCGGCCCGGTCGTGGATCGCGGCGATGGCTGCCGTCACGGTTTCCGTGCCGTGCTCGGCGCAGATGTGGTGCACGCGCTCCTCGGCCGCCCGGCTGGCCGCGACCTGCGCCAGGATGTCGCCCTCGCGCTCGTCGGCACCCCGCACGTTGGCGCAGACCATGTCGAGCTTCTCGCGGTCCGGCCCTGCGGCGGTGAAGAGCCGGAAGGGCGGGATGCGCAGCCCCTCCTGCCAGGCGTCGGTCGCGCCTGCGACGTAGCTGCCGGGCACGGCGCCGCCGATATCCGCCCAGTGGGCCAGGCTCGCCGCGAAGGCCACGATGGCGCCGTCCACGAAGATCGGGCGGATCGCCTTCACGTCGGGCAGGTGGTTGCCGCCGACCTCGGGCAAGTTGAGGAACCAGACGTCGCCGGGCTCTAGCCTGTCGCGGGGCACCCGCTTCAGGAACTCGCGCACGGTGAAGCTCATCACCCCCATGTGCATGGGGATGTCGCGGCCCTGGGCGATCAGGTGGCCGTCGGCGTCGGTCAGCGCGGACGAGAGATCGCCCGCCTCGCGCAGCAGCGGCGAGCGCGCCGAGCGCATCACCACCAGCGACATCTCCTCCGCCGTCGCCGTCAGCGCGTGGCGGATGACCTCCAGGGTGATCGGGTCCACGGCGCCGTTCATGGGCCGGCTCCGGTGGCGATGTGGAGATGACCGGCATCGTCTGCAGTAAGCGTGGCGCCGGGGGGCACGACCACGGTCGACCACTCGTCATCGACGATGACCGGTCCTTCAAGCGCACTGCCAGGGCCCAGGCCACCGCGGTCGTAGCGCGGCGTCATCACTGCGTCACCGGCTTCGAACGTGCATCGGAACATCTTGGTAGGCGAGGGGGGCTCGTTGAGCTTCGCGGCTGAGGACGGCGCCTCACCATTGCGGGGTGCCGAGACGCGCATCCGGATCGCGACCAGCTCCCACGGCTCCTCGGTGGCGAAGCCGTAGAGCACGCGGTGACGGTCCTTGAAGGTGCGGCCCAGCGCAGCCGGGTCGTCCAGGGCTGCATCGGGAATCTCGATGGCGTAGCTCTGGCCGCTGTAGCGGACCATTGCCACCTCCTCGACCGAGAGCGTGTCGTCCTCGTGGCCGGCTGCGCTGAGCGGCGCGGCGAGGGCCGCGCGGAGCTCCCGCCTTGCCGATTCCACGCGTGTTTGGTCCCAGTCGTCGGCGGCCACCCGCAGCGTGCGCTGCTGCGCATAGCTCATCTCCGCTCCGACGCAGCCCAGCGCCGAGAACATGCTGGAATGCGCTGGCACGATCACCTTGTCGATCGAGAAGGCGCGCGCCAGCGCCACCGCGTGCATCGGTCCCGCGCCGCCGAAGGCGAGCAGCGTGCAGGTGCGCCCGTCCACGCCGCGCTCCACTGTGACGCGGCGGAGCGCCCGCAGCATCGCCGCGTTCGCCACCTTGACCACGCCCAGGGCCGCGGCCTCCCGTGTCATCTCCATCGCCGCAGCGAGCGGCGCGATGACGTTGTGGGCCGCAGGCGCATCCAGGCGCACGTTTCCGCCAAGGACCCGTTCCACGTCCATGTATCCGAGCACCAGGTTGGCGTCGGTCACGGTCGCTCGCTCGCCGCCCTTGGCGTAGCAGGCGGGTCCCGGAACGGCGCCTGCGCTCTCCGGCCCCACCATGAGCGAGCCCTGATCGAGCCGGGCGATGGAGCCGCCACCCGCCCCCATCGACTCCACTGCCACCATCGGCTGGCGCAGCGGCCGCCCGCCGAGGGAGCGGTCGCTCGCGATCTGCGCCGCGCCGTCCAGGATCAGGCAGACATCGGTGGTGGTGCCGCCCATGTCGAAGCTGATGGCGCGCTCGATCCCCAGCGCCTGGGCCATGCGGCCGGCTGCGGCCACGCCTGCGGCGGGACCCGAGGCCGCAAGTCCGAGCGGCAGGTCGCGCAACGCCGCCGGCGATGCCATGCCGCCGGCGGAATGGAAGAGATGCAGTCCAGAGTCTTCGGGCTTCTTCGCCTCCAGGTCGTCGAGATAGGCCGCTGCCAGCGGCATGACTCCGGCGCTCAGCGCCGTGGTCGCCGTCCGCTCATACTCCCGCGCTTCCGGATTGACCCGGTGCGAGAGCGCGACGAACGGAAACCGTTCGCGCAGCCTTTCGCCCAGGGCCTCCTCGTGCGCAGGGTTGGCGTAGGAATGCAGCAGCGAGACGGCGACCGCCTCGGCCCCGCTCGCCTCGGCGCGACCGATCGCGTCCGCCACCGAGGCCGGGTCCAGCGCGGTCATGACCCGGCCGTCGTGGTCGAGCCGCTCGGTCACCTCGAAGCGGCGCGCAGCGGGCACCTGGGGTTCGAGCTTGGGCGGCAGGTCGAGCCGGTAGAGGTGGCGCCGGTTCTGGCGCCCGATGGCAAGCGTGTCCCCGAACCCGCGCGTGGCGATCAGCGCGACCTTCGCGTGGTTGCCTTGGACGATGGCGTTGGTGACGATGGTGGTGCCGTGGATCAGGTCGTCCACGTCCGCCCATGCCAGACCGACCGCGTCGAGCGCCGCCACCAGGCCGGCGATGCGGTCGTCTGTGCGGGAGGGAACCTTCGCGGCCCTCACCTCGCCGCGCGCCCGGTTGAGGGCGATCACGTCGGTAAACGTGCCACCGACATCGATTCCGACTTGCCATCCACTCGGCACGGCGCTGCCTCCGGATGCCGGGTCGCCGGGCGGCCCATTTTGCGGGCCATCGCGGCAACCAGAATTATCGAATTTCAAAAACTCTTTCGATAACCCGATAAAGATGCGCCGTCTGCCGCCCGCTCGTCAACAGGAATTTTGAGAGGTGGACCGGCTCTTAGGAATTAGCCCCAATACTGTTCACTTTACGACTTTGATGCTGTTGACTGGATTGACGGCGGGGAGTGGAGGGGTGTCCGGCCGGCGCAGTGGGAACTTGCTCATTTTGCGTTTGACGGCACGCGGGTTTCGCCGGTTTCGGCTGG
>JAPOPO010000409.1 GCA_026712885.1 Rhodospirillales bacterium
AGCCCTGGCGCACGGCGACGCCGAGCTCGACCTGGTCGAGGATGGCGCTCCGCGTGATGTCGTCCGCGACTTCGCTATCGATCTCGACGCCCCGGTTCATGGGCCCGGGATGGAGAATCAGCGCGTTCTCCCGCGCTTGCGCGAGCTTGGCCCGGTCGAGGCCGTAGAAGCGGAAGTACTCGCGGGTGGACGGCACGAAGGTGCCCTGCATGCGCTCCTGCTGCAGGCGCAGCATCATGATGACGTCGCAGCCCGCGAGCCCTGCGCGCATGTCGTGGAAGATCTCCACGCCCATGCGCTCGATCGCCGCCGGCACCAGCGTCGGCGGCGCGATGATGCGGACGCTGGCGCCCATGGTGTTGAGCAGCAGGATGTTGGAGCGGGCGACCCGGCTGTGCATCACGTCGCCACAGATGGCGACCCGGAGCCCCTCGATCCGGCCGAAGCGGTGGCGGATGGTGAGCGCATCCAGCAGCGCCTGCGTGGGATGCTCGTGGCTGCCGTCGCCCGCGTTGATGACTCCGCACTCGACATGGTTGGCGAGCAGGCGGGCGGCGCCGGCATCGGGGTGGCGCATGATCAGCATGTCCGGGTGCATCGCGTTTAGCGTCATCGCCGTGTCGATGAGCGTCTCGCCCTTCTTGATCGCCGAGCTCGCCACCGCGATGTTGATGACGTCGGCGCCGATGCGCTTACCCGCGAGCTCGAACGAGGTGCGGGTGCGGGTCGAGGTCTCGAAGAAGAGCAGCACCACCGTGCGCCCGCCGAGCAGGCTCTTGCGCTTCTGCACCTCGCGGTTGAGCGCCACGTAGCCTTCGGAGAGATCGAGCAGGTGTGTGATCGCGCCGGCGGAAAGCCCCTCGATCCCCAGCAGATGCCGGTCGCTGAAAATCGATGGCAGGAGCGCAGGCTGCATCGGCTACCTGTTGTAGGCGCACCCGCGCCGATATGCAAGGTTTAGTGGTTTCCAAACTGTTACGTCAGTCCGGGAAGGGCATCTCGAAGTGGCTGTCCACGGTGGTGTAGTCGGCATAGCCGAGCCGCGCGATGGGCCGGAACTTTGACTGGTCCACGCGGCCGTCGGTAATGATCGCATCGTCGATGTGAACGCCGACGACCTCGCCCAGCACGATCCAATTGCGAAAGCGCTCAGGGTTGTCGGCCAAGAGTTCGATCACCTTGTGGAGCCGGCACTCGAGGTGGATTGGCGCGCCCTTCACCCTGGGCGGGCGCACGAGGCGCGCCGGCTCGGTCTCGAGCCCGGTCAGCGCGAACTCGTCGACTTGGCTCGGCACCCCGCTGGACGAGAGGCGCATCGCCTCGCGCAGCTCCCAGGTGGCCAAGTTGGCGACGAACTCGCCGGTCTGCTGCACGTTGTGCAGGCTGTCCTTGGCGCCGCCCTCGGCTGCGTGCGGGCCGCTCGGCGCGTACATCACCTGCGGCGGGTGGTCGCCGCAGGCGTTGAAGTAGCTGAAGGGCGCGAGGTTGAGCACGCCGGCCGTATCGATCGTGGTGATCCAGCCGATCGGGCGCGGCACCACGCAGGACTTGAAGGGGTCGTGCGGCAGGCCGTGATCGTTGCGCGCGGTCTCGTAGAACATCAGGCGCCTAAGCCTTCGGCCTCTGGATGAACTCGACCGTGATGCCGTCAGGATCGCGGGTGTAGACCACGAGGCCGCCCTTGTTGGGCCCGGCGTTGACTGTGATGGGATCGCCCAGCGGCTCCGAGCCCGCGTCCCGCACCGCTGCGATCGCTTCGTGGATGTCGTCCACGTCGAAGGCGATGTGGGCGAAGCCGGCATCGCAGGGGCGCGACTCGACGCGGCCGCGGTCGGCGGGGCCGCGATACTCGATCAACTCCAGGCGATGGCCGGGCGCCTGCAGGTAGGCGACCTCGATGTCCGCGCCGTCCACGC
>JAPOPO010000280.1 GCA_026712885.1 Rhodospirillales bacterium
CGAGGTCGATCAGGGGAATTTCCGAGAGGGGGTTGACCGGCATAGGAGTTCCTCGCGCCGCGTTTCACGCCTTCCACCGCGCTATCCGTCGCGTCCCAACTGCCGAGGTGCAATCCGCAGGCCGCGCGGCGCGCCATAGCAGCGTCGTAGCCTAGCCCGGAATTCTCGCCACTTCCACGGCCTGCCTCCGGTTTGGCTACGCGCCGATGTCGATCTCGAAGTCGCCGTAGCGGTTGACCGTGAGCCGCTGATCCTTCCAGACGACGAGGGTCGAGCCTTCGGTCTCGATGATGGCCGTGCCGTTGACGCGGTTGCCTGGCTCGAGCCTCTCGCCGTCGAAGGTATCGACCGGCTCGAACCGCCCCTCGTCGGGCAGGTAGGCTAGTCGAGTCCCTTTCGCCGCCGCCGAGGGATCGGGCCCGGCCGCCGGCAGCTGTTCCGGTATCACCGCATCGACTCGTCCGACCGCCTCCACCCGGCAGGACACGAACTCCGCCGGATATCCCTCCATGCGGTAGTGATAGAGCGCATCGTGGGCGTCCTCGAATTTGGCGACGATGGTCTTTAGATGGTCTGATGTCAGGGTCCCGGTCGAGGGCACCGGCGTCTCGATCTCGTAGACCTGGCCCGAGTAGCGGGTATCGATGAAGCGTCTGAGTGTCAGGTCCTCCGGCGCGATCCGCTCCTCCTCCAGCGTGCGGGTGAGGACGCGCTCCATCTCGTCGTAGAGGGCGGAGAGCCTGTCGAGATCCGCCGCCTCCGCCGTGGTGTTGAAGGAGCGCACCAGATTGTGTGTCACGTCCGCCCGCATCAGGCCCGAGGCGCAGAGCACGCCCGGCCAGCGCGGCACGATCACGCGGGAAATGCCGAGCCTGCTGGCGAGCGTACCCGCCTGCAGCGGCCCGGCGCCGCCGCCCACCAGCAGCGTGTAGGGGCGCGGGTCGATGCCGCGCTCGACCGAGAGGAGCCGCATGGCGCCCGCGAGCCGGCTGTTCATAATTTCCATGATGCGCGCGGCGGCGCCGGTGAGATCGAGGCCGAGGGGTTCGGCGATCCGCTCCTGGATCGCCCGGTCGGCGAGCGCCGGCCTGAGCGCGGTGCGCCCGCCCAGGAAGTAGTCCGGGTTGATATAGCCGAGGTGCACGAACGCATCCGTAAGCGTCGGCTCCGTGCCGCCCCGCCCGTAGCAGGCGGGACCCGGGTTGGCGCCCGAGCTCTGCGAGCCGACGCGGAGCGCGCCGCCAGCATCCAGCCAAGCGATCGATCCGCCGCCGGCACCGATGGTGTGAACATCGACCGAGGGAATGGCGATCGGCTCGTTCTCGAGGCGCTTTCCCCTGGTGATCGGGATCGAGCGGCCCGGCAGCACACACACGTCGAAGCTGGTGCCGCCGGTATCGATCGTCATGACGTCAGCGCTGTCGGTCAGCTCGCCGTAGTAGACGCCGGCAAGCGCGCCCCCGGCAGGCCCGCTCGCCACCAGCGGCAGCGGGTTCCGCAAGATGGCGTCGATGGTCGCGTGGCCGCCGTTGCACTGCATCACCAACGGCTCGCCCTTGAGGCCCAGCTCGCTCATGCGCGTACGGAAGCTCTCCAGATGCGCGCGGACCTCCACCATGATCCCGGCGCTGAGCACCGTGCAGAAGGTGCGCTCCCACTCGCGAATCACGGGCAGTATGTCGACGCTGGTGAGCACCGGGATGTCGCTACCCAGCTCCTCGCGCAGGATTTCTTGGGCGCGCCGCTCGTGCACGGGGTTGAGGAACGACCAGAGGAAGGCGATGGCGACCGCCTCGACCCCTTCGCCGCGCAGGGTCCTGGCTGCCTCGCGGACGTCCTCCTCCGCCAGCGGGACGATCACCTCGCCGCCCTGATCGATCCGCTCGCGGATCGGCCGCCGGAGATAGCGGTCGAGCAGCGACCACGGCGGCGGTGCGCGCAGGTTCCAGCGGTCGGGCTTGTTGCCTTCTCGGAACCACAGAATGTCGCGGTGCCCGTGGGTGCAGAGCAGGCCGGTTTTCGGCAGGCGATGCTGGACGAAGATGTTGGTGGCGGTCGTCGAACCATACACGAAGCGGTCACAGTCGCCGAGCAGAGCGCCGAGGTCGGTGTCGAACTTTCCGGCCAGCATCTCGAGGCCATGGATCACGCCGTCGGTCGGGTCCTCGGTGGTCGGCACCTTGGCCGACTGGATGGCGCGGCCGTTGGAGGCGACGCAGTCCGTGTGTGTTCCGCCGATATCGATGGCGGCGACATAGGCCATGGGGGGCTCCTGGTTGGTCGCCCGCGGCTGAGCGGGGACGCTAGCTGCCGTAGAGGTCCGGCGAGGAATCTTCGGCGGGATCGCGGTCGAGGTCGGTGAAGGTATCGCGGTTGGTCATCAGGCTCTGGCGGAGCGTCGAGGTGCCAGGCTCCATCGGCGAGTTGAGCGGCGCGGGCCCGCGTTCCGCCTTGAGCTTGGCGCGGAGCGCCGCCGTCGCCACTTCGTCGACCGCGAGGGTCCCGGCATCGAGCACCACGCCATAGCCCTGCCGCGCCGCCTCGATGCTCACGATCTCGTCGCGCACGTCCGCAGCCACCGCGGCGGGGTCGCGGTCGTAGGGGTCGCCATATCCGCCGCCGCCGCTCGCGATCACCACATACTCCCAGCCCTTGGGCAGCTGGAACTTGCCGAGTCCGGAATAGAAGTGCCGCTCATCTGGCTTCGCCGGATCGAAGGCGTAGACGGTGCCGCCGATACCGCCGCTGCCGCCCACGGTGCCGTGGCTCAGATTGTTATGGCCCCAGCAGGCGGTGTAGACATCCATCGCGCTCGACCCGTGCCCG
>JAPOPO010000411.1 GCA_026712885.1 Rhodospirillales bacterium
GGGCGCTCGCTCCGCTCGCTTGGCTACGCGCTTTCGCGCGCGGCGCAGTCGCGCCGTCCGGGCCTGACGGCCCGGTCCTTCTGATGTTCCACACCTCATAGCCGCACCGCCCATGATCCCACCGGGCTGGTACAGCCCGGAGCCGCTGGTATAGTGCGCGCGATTTCAGACCGGGGAGAGGACGAATGAAGCTGTTGCGTGTTGGCGAGGCGGGCGCCGAGCGGCCGGCCGTGTTGCTGGACGACGGAGCCATCATCGACGTATCGAGCGCGGTCGGCGAGATCGATGGCGCCTGGCTCGAAAGCGGCGGCGTCGAGCGGCTGGCGAAGATCTTGGGCGAAGGCGCCGATCGCTTCCCCAAGGTCGACCCCGGCACGCGGATCGGCCCGCCCGTGGCCCGGCCCGGCCACCTCATCGCCATCGGCCTCAATTTCGCCGACCACGCCAAGGAAGCCGGCATGGACATACCGACCGAGCCGGTGGTCTTCTCCAAGGCGCCGAGCTCCTACAGCGGGCCGGACGACGACGTGCTGATCCCGCGCGGCAGCACGAAGACTGACTGGGAGGTCGAACTCGGTGTGGTAATCGGCCGCACCGCCGAGTACTTGCCCGACGAGGCGGCGGCGCTAGAGCATGTCGCCGGGTACTGCATCTGCAACGATGTCTCCGAGCGCGACTTCCAGCTCCAGCGCGGCCCCACCTGGATCAAGGGCAAGTCGGCCCGGACCTTCTGCCCCACCGGGCCCTGGCTGGTCACGCCCGACGAGATCGCCGATCCGCAAAGCCTCGCCATGTCGCTCACGGTGAACGGCGAGGTGCGCCAGACCGGCAGCACCGCCACGATGATCTTCGGCGTCGCCCACCTGGTGCACTATCTCAGCCAGTTCATGGTGCTGGATGCCGGCGATCTGATTTCGACCGGCACACCGCCCGGCGTCGGCATGGGCATGAAGCCGCCGGTTTACCTCGAGCCCGGCGACGTGATGGAGCTAGAGGTGGAGGGCCTCGGTCGCCAGCGGCAGACGCTCCGCCAGGCGTGAGCGGCGCCGATTGACAGGGGCGAAGGCGCTCCCTATGGTGCGCCGCCCTGCTGGGAGGAGATGACATGAAGGTCTTCAACTCACTGCGTGCCGCCAAGAAGCGCCACAAGGATTGCCAGATCGTGCGGCGCAAGGGGCGCGTGCTGGTCATTAACAAGCGCAACCCGCGCTTCAAGGCACGCCAGGGCTGAGCGCGCCCGGCAGTTTCAGCCGTTCCAGCACAGCGCCGTCTTGGATTGACGAGCGGCGCGCGGGCACCGACAATCCGCCACGCTCACAAGGGTGGGCCCTCTCCGGGTCCCGAAAGGTGCCGCCGTGATCACCATGCCTGAGCCCGACGCAGGCGTCATTAGCCAGCGGCAATCCCTGGTGGCGGCTTTGCGCAAGTTGCTGCCCGGGGACTGCGTGATCGACGACGAGCGCGGGCTTCGACCATTCGAGTGCGACGGCCTGAGCGCCTACCGGTCGCTGCCGATGGTCGTCGTACTGCCGCGCGATACGCGTGAGGTCAGCCGCGTGCTTTCGCTGTGCCACGAGCGCGGCGTCAAGATCGTGCCGCGCGGTGCCGGCACCGGGCTTTCGGGCGGCGCCCTGCCGCTCGCCGACGGGGTCACCGTGGGCTTCGGCAAGCTCAACCGCGTCCTCGAAATCGACACCGCCAACCGCTGCGCCGTGGTCCAGCCCGGCGTCGCCAATCTCGCCATCAGCACGGCGGTCAGCCCCTACGGCTTCTACTATGCGCCCGATCCTTCCAGCCAGATCGCCTGCTCCATCGGCGGCAACGTCGCGGAGAATTCGGGCGGCGTGCACTGCCTCAAGTACGGGCTCACCACCAACAACCTGCTCGGCGTCGAGATGGTGCTGATGGACGGCGAGGTCCTGCGCCTCGGCGGCAAGCAATTCGATGCCGAGGGCTACGACCTGCTCGGCGTCGTGACCGGCTCGGAGGGGTTGCTCGGGGTCGTCACCGAGGTGACGGTGCGGCTGCTGCCCAAGCCCGCCACGGTACGCGCGCTCCTGCTCGGCTTCCCCGACAACGCCTCGGCCGGCGCCTGCGCGGGCGAGATCATCGCTGCCGGGATCATCCCGGCCGGCCTGGAAATGATGGATAGACCCGCGATCCATGCGGCAGAGGCCTTTTGCCAGGCCGGCTACCCGATGGACGTCGAGGCGATCCTCATCTGCGAGCTGGACGGGCCCGAAGTCGAGGTCGACGAGCTCGTCGCCCTGGTCGGCGACCTCGCCCGCAATTCGGGGGCGACGACGATCCGCACGAGCAGGGACGAGGCGGAGAGGGAGCGCTTCTGGCTCGGCCGCAAGTCCGCCTTCGGCGCCGCTGGCCGCATGGCGCCCGACTACTACGTCATGGACGGCACCATTCCGCGTGCGCGCCTGCCCGAGGTGCTGAACCGGATCGGCGAGCTCTCTCGCGAGTACGACCTGCCGGTCGCCAATGTCTTCCACGCAGGCGACGGCAACCTGCATCCGCTCATCATGTACGATTCCAGCATCCCCGGAGCCCTCCAGCGCACCGAGGAGATGGGCTCGGAGATCCTCAGGCTCTGCGTCGAGGTCGGCGGCGTGCTGACCGGCGAGCATGGAGTCGGCGTCGAGAAACGCGACCTGATGGGCACGATGTTCAGCGACGACGACCTCAAGCAGCAGCAGCGCATCAAGTGCGCCTTCGATCCGGACCAGCTGCTCAACCCCGGAAAGGTCTTCCCGACCCTCCACCGCTGCGCCGAGCTCGGCCAGATGCACGTGCACCGCGGCGAGACGCCATTCCCCGACCTGCCCCGCTTCTGATGGCTGACAACCTGGCGCCGACGGATGCGGACGGCCTCGCAGATGCCGTGCGCTGGGCAATCGCGGGCGAGCATCCGCTCGAGGTGCTCGCCGGCGGCTCGAAGCGGGACTTCGGCCGGCCGGTGCAGAGCGCGGCCACCCTCTCGCTCGCCGCGTTCGACGGTATCGTCGACTATGAGCCTTCCGAGCTGGTGCTGACGGCGAAGGCCGCGACGCCGCTCGCCACCATCGAGGCCACGACGGCGGCTGAGCGGCAGATGCTGGCGTTCGAGCCTGCGGATTATGCGCCACTGTTGGGCGCGAGCGGCGGTGCGACGCTTGGTGGTGCACTCGCATGCAACCTCTCAGGCCCGCGCCGGATCAAGGCGGGTGCGGCGCGCGATCACTTCCTCGGCGTACACGCGGTGAGCGGGCGGGGCGAGCGCTTCAAGGCCGGCGGCCGGGTGGTCAAGAACGTGACCGGCTACGACGTCTGCAAGCTGCTCGCGGGCTCCTACGGCACGCTCGCTCTCATGCACGAGGTGACGGTCAAGGTGCTGCCCGCGCCGGAGCGGACGCGCACGGTCCTGGTCTATGGGCTGGAGCCGGCCGCGGCGATGGATGCCTTGGGCACGGCACTTTCCAGCGCGCACGAGGTCTCGGGCGCAGCCCACATGCCGGACGAGGCAGCGGCGCGCTCGGCGGTTTCCTACGTCGCGGATGCAGGCGCCGCGGTCAGCGCGGTCCGGGTGGAGGGCTTTCCCGCCTCGGTGGAAGCGCGCTGCGAGGCGCTGCGCGAGCTGCTCGGGCGCTTCGGCGCGGTCGAGGAGCTTCACTCGAAGAACTCGGCGACTCTCTGGCGCGAAATCCGGGACGTCCGGGCCTTCGCCGACGACAGCGGGCCACTCTGGCGCCTCTCCGTACCGCCGGCATCGGGTGCAGACGCAGCCGCGCGCGTCTCGGACGCGGTAGACGTGCGGGCCCTCTTCGACTGGGGCGGCGGGCTCATCTGGCTTGGCGTGAATGGCGCGCCGGATGCGGGGGAAGGCGCTGTGCGAGCGGCCGCTGCGGCGGTGGGCGGGCACGCAACCCTGGTCCGCGCCGATGCGCCGACACGGGCCGCGCGCGCGGTCTTCCAGCCCCAGACGGCAGGCCTCGCGGCGCTGACCGAACGCATCAAGCGGGCCTTCGATCCGGGCGGCGTGCTCAATCCCGGGCGCATGTACGCGGGCGTGTAGCGGCGATGCAGACCCAGTTCACCGAGAGCCAGCTGGCGCTCCCGGCACTGGCGCAAGCCAACGAGGTGCTCCGCACCTGCGTCCATTGCGGGCTTTGCCTCTCCACCTGCCCCACCTATGCGCTGCTCGGCGACGAGCGGGACAGCCCGCGCGGGCGCATCTACCTGATCAAGGAC
>JAPOPO010000412.1 GCA_026712885.1 Rhodospirillales bacterium
AGGCTATCGGGGACTGGTCTCATCTGAGAACTCCAGGTGTGCGAACGAACAGTGAACATTATAGCCGTTCGATCACCCCAACCTCAAACTCAATATGTAGTGGCCAAGCCTCGCAACCGGAGCTAGGTGCATAAGCGGTTAGTACAGATAGTTTGCGCATCGACCGATGAGAAATGGACGCGCCGAACCAAGACCGGCGATTGCCGCCGCCAGTTCCCCGAGGGCCACCGCGGCGCTCAAACGGAGCGGGAGTCCGGCGCCCAGGCGCAAACTGTTGCCCCGCGTCCAATCCGTGCGCTGAACATTTGTGCGGAGAGGGGGCAGGGAGAGGCGGGTTTGGGATGGGCCGGGGTTCCACGTATAGTCCGGGCGAGTGCCATGTGGGCCCGGTCCGCTGCGGGACCGTGCGCCCTGCGCGCACGGACGCGCACGGAGGGAGGACGGCATGAAACTCAGCACCGAACGCATTCTCACGACCCACGTGGGCTCCCTGCCCAGGCCGCCGGACGTCTCCGACATGCTGCTCGCCAAGGAGAACGAGACGCTGGCCGACCAGGGCGCCTTCGATGCCTGCATGGTGGACGCCGTGGCGGCGGTCGTGCGCCGGCAGGTGGACGCCGGGGTCGACATCGTCTCCGACGGCGAGATGAGCAAGATCGGCTACTCCACCTACGTCACCGAGCGGCTGCACGGCTTTTCGGGCGACAGCGCGCGCAAGATGCCGAGGGACATGGAGATGTTCCCGGCCTTCGTGCAGCGCGTGGTGGAGCAGGGCGAGGCGCCGCAGGTCAGGCGCGCGCCGTGTGTCGGCGAGATCAGCATCAAGGACGAGGAGCCGCTGAGGAAGGACCTCGCCAACATGGCGGCGGCGCTGGACGCCGCCGGCGCGGTCGAGGGCTTCATGAACGCGGCCTCGCCCGGCGTCATCGCGTTCTTCCAGCCCAACCAGTACTACCCGAGCGAGGACGCCTACCTGGACGTGCTCTGCGAGATGATGAAGCCCGAGTACGAGGCGATCCACGCCGCGGGCCTCGTGATCCAGCTCGACTGCCCCGACCTCGCCATGACCCGGCACAGCATCCACAAGGACAAGAGCGACGCGGAGTTCGTCGCCGTGGCCGAGCGCAACATCGAGGTTCTGAATGCCGCGCTGGAGAACGTGCCTGCCGAGGGGGCGCGGCTGCACCTCTGCTGGGGCAACTACGAGGGGCCCCACGTCTGCGACATCGCGCTGGACGCGATCTACGACACGGTGATGAAGGCGAAGCCGCAGGCGATCTCGTTCGAGGCCGCGAACCCGCGCCACGCCCACGAGTGGACCGTATTCCAGGAGCGCGGCCTGCCCGACGACAAGGTGCTGATCCCCGGCGTAATCGATTCCGTCTCGAACTTCGTCGAGCATCCGGCGCTGGTGGCGGAGCGCATCTGCCGCTTCGCCGACATCGTGGGCCGCGAGCGTGTGCTGGCGGGCGCCGACTGCGGCTTCGGCACCTTCACGGGCTTCGGCCGGGTGGAATCGGAGATCGTCTACGCCAAGCTGGGCACGCTTGCCGAGGGTGCTGCCATAGCCTCCGACCGGCTCTGGTAGGGCATGGCGGCGGTGCGCCGGGTGCTGGTCATCCGGCATTCGGAGATCGACCAGCCCGGCTTCTTCGGCGAGGTCATGGCGGCGGCCGGCATCGCCTGGGAGCCGTGCGACCCCTGGCAGGGCGAGCCCTTCCCGCCGCTCAAGGACTACGACGCCGTGCTCGCCATGGGCGGGCCGCAGCAGGCGGACGAGGAGCACCTCCATCCCTGGCTC
>JAPOPO010000041.1 GCA_026712885.1 Rhodospirillales bacterium
ATTTCACGAGCGACGTAGCGCTTCAGGCAGCGCATGACCTCGCGTTTGGACAGTCCCTCCAGGGTCCTCCGTGCGACATAGTCTCGGGTCCGCTGGTCGGTTCGCATTCGGTACACGACGGCCATATGAAGGGCAGAGTTGGCTTGGCGGTTGCCGCCGCGGTTGAGGCGGTGGCGTATCCGTCGTCAGAATTGTTGTTCGGCGCGGGTGTTTGACGCCGATCGGCACTGTAACCTATTGAACAAGCTGGATTCTAGGGGATCAAGATTCGACGCTCTTGAGTAACAAATGCCTAAGTAGCTGACGGCATTGGGTCTTGGGTTTTGTCGTTTTGCGATCTTTTCGCCCCACACCCGGCCAGTTCACACACCAGCCGTCGCAGTTACTCCCGCGACCGAGCCGACGCGCCGCGACGGTGGAGGCTTAACAACACTCTTCGAGATCGTAGCCCTCGCGGCGCAGCCGGGAGACGAGGCCAGGCGCCTCCCTGCCGTCGATCAGGCGGAGCGGCTTGCCGATACGCGTCTCGAATTGCGACTTCGCGACGTAGAAGCTGCAAAACGGGCATTCGCCGTCATAGAGCAGGAAGGGGTCGCGTCCGGCGGGATCGGCGCCCTCGTCCCTCACCGCTTCCCTGGACGTCACGGTCTCATCCCCCGGCGTTCCTGCCCCTTGCCTCGACGACATGGAGAAACCCGATTTCACTGAGCGACCCGGCACACCTGAGACTGGGCCAACGCGGTGCGCAGTTCAACGCCGCGCAGCCACAAACAAGAGCCAGCCACGGCAATGTCCGGCGAATGGCGAGACGCGCCCGCTGACAAGCTCACCCTCCGCATCGCTGCTGAGAGATGCGGGCTAAAGATGCACGTCGTGCAGCGGCCGGCTCCAGTTTCGAGCGCGCCGTTCGACGCGGGCAATGTCCTCTTCCAGCATCAAGCCGTCGGCGACCAGACGTTCCGCCGCCTCGACGATTGCGGCGACATAAGCGTCCCCGCGGCGATAGCGCTGCTCGATCGATGGCCGCGGGTCGCCGGTGGCGGCCCGCACCGATTCCGTTTCCGGCAGGGGGATCGTGCTGCCGGTGAACTCGTGCATGGCGCCCTCTCCGTGACCCCTGTCTCGCAGGTTCCAGCCGGTGTAGGTGGCGAGCGGGGCGGCGACCATCGGCACCCGCACCCCGGCCACGTCGTTGCCGTCCGCATCAACCGCCGGCACCAGCACGGTGTAGCCGTCGGGATCGACGACCTCGGGCGGCAGCGTGCTTTGAATGCCGCCCTCAGCCTCCGGTCCGAAGTCGAAGAACGGCAGCGCGTTGGGCCCGCGCGGGGTGGCGACCCCGGGTATGGCGGGGAACTGCGCGCGCCATTCATCCATGCCGACGAGGCTGCCGTCGCCGCGAATGGGGATTCGGCTTGACGGCGGCGCAACACCGTCGCTCGCCCAGCGGTCCATCGCGTCGAGCAGCGCGCGGAACAGCATCGAGGTCTGGACCACGTTGCCCAGATTCTGACAAAGGCCCTTTGCCGGTGCACCCTGGTTCGGATCGGCCACGTGCGGCGCGCTCGACCAGAAGTAGATCCGAACATTGTCGGGCTGTTCCAGATCGTTGCCCTCGGTGTCGGTGTGCACGAGCGAACCGCGCCGCTGCCAATATTCCGTCGCGCTCTGGCTGTGGAAGACGAGGGGGTCGGTCTCGGGCCGCTTGCAGATCGCGTCTGACCTGCCGGTCAGGTGATCCCGACACGCCGCGTAGGAGAAGGGGAAGCTGTCGGCGGCGTTGTCGTGGTCCTCATATTGCTGACCCGCCGGCACGACGACGTTGGCGAAGCGGTGGTTCATCCACATCCGCCCGCAGCCGGCGACGTGCGCCAGCACGCCGTCGAAAACCTTGCGCCCGGCCGCATCGGCGTTGAAACCGCGCCAGATCGCATCGCGGATGCAGCGTCCCGTCTGCGAGCGGCCGAAGGCATAGGCCCTCTCCATCGGCCCGCCGCCAGCCACCGGGTTGGCGCTTCCTTCGCTGTCGAACGCCTCGTACCTCAGGAAGCTCACGAGGTCGCGCACCGCCACGTGGCCCAGGCCCAGGACCAGCGGATCGCGGCCTTCGTAAACCAGCTCATAGATCCAGCCGGGCTCGAAGCCGCCCGGTATGTAGATGTGGGTGTCGGACTCGATGATCGCGTGCTCGGCGCCCTGGAAATCGAGGCCCACGCCGGTCTCGACGCGCGCGAACTGCCAGGCCTCCGGCGCAATCTCGTCGCGCTCGTCATCGGGATAGCGGCGCCGCGTCAGCCGTGCCTTCGACGGGTCGCGCGAGGCCGTCGGGTGGCTGCGGGTGGAGACCCAGCCGCTCAACGGCAGGGTGGTCTGGCCTTCCTGAGCGACGATGAACTCGGAGCGCACCGGGCCGGTGAGTGGCGCGGCACCGTCGGTTGCGACGGGCAGGGTCATTGTCATGCGGCCATCGCCCGGCAGGAGGTCTCCCTGCCAGGCGCCCCAGACCACCGTGTAGCCGCGGCGGAACAGATAGCCGTTGCCGGCGTGCTCCAGCGTCTGCGGATCGTTGCAGGCCGGCGCGTCGCAGAAATATTGGACCGCGCGCTTGTTGCCGCGGTTGCCGTAGTCGAAGAAGAACCGCCTGTTGGCACGGGCGGGATCGGCCGGTTTCAGGACGCAGAGATCGGCCGCGAGCTCGACCAGGCCGTCGGGATTGCGGGGCGCTTTGTCCAGATCGACGACCCCTGCCTGCGCAGGCGCGTCAGGATCGACGGCAAACCGGGCCTGCCCGATCAGCCGCTCGTAAGCGCCGGCTTCGCCGAATGCGTGGCCGTCGGCAAAGGCCGTTCGTTCTTGAATGTCTATGGCGATTCTGTTGCTCACTGCATGCTCCCAACCACCGCTCCCCCTCGGTTCCGCCTTGGAGCATAAACATCAACCCGACACAGTTCGACGCAGTCTCACCTGCAAAGCGCCGACGCGATCCCCCGTGGCGACCGATCCGGTGCATCTCTCGCAGAGCCGGTTTCCCTCGCGAGTTCGCCTGGTTACGGTTCATTGCTGTTCACACGCCAGGGGTGAGTGCTTCGCACGACGGCGCAATGCGCGGCCGTGGTGCGGCTTTCTCGGGCTGAGGCGCGATCCTCGGCAAAGTCACCTTCTCGCCGAACCGCGCCTATACGCTCTCAAGTGGCCCGGACGACGATACCGACAATTCAGGGACGTGTCCGGGATCGGCTTCACGTCAGCAGCCGTCGCGTCTCGGCTTCCGCGACATCCGACGCGTCGAGCGCACTGACCGCCTCGTCGAACACGACGAATCTGGGCGTCGTCACGAGCGCTCTGGCGATCGAGGCTCGTTGCCGCTGGCCGCCGGTCAGCTCGTGCGGCAGGTGCGACGAATGGTCCTCGCTGAGGCCCACGCGCTCCAGGATCGAGGCCACGGCCCTGGTTTCCCCGTCACGCTTGATGCCCGTAATGCGCAACGGCTCCGCGATCGAGCGCCCGATCGTCAACTTTGGATTGAACGACCATTCGGGGTGCTCCTGCTCTTGGCTCTTGGCTAACCACAGGGGAGTACCCCTTTCCCGCCTGACACATAATGGATCGCGTACGGCTCCTGGTGTCGGCGGACAGTTGCGTTCCGCGCGCGCTGTTGGGACCATGACCGGCACCGGCACCGGGCGGCGGCCGGGATTCACCACAGCGGGCGGCGGGAGGCCTCGATCCATGAGTAGATGGTCACACGAGGCGGCGCTCGCGTACTGTTTGGCAACCATCGGTGTGGCACTGATCGGATCGCAGGCCTGCGCCGCCGAGCGAGAGCTCGCCGCGCACCAGCATGGGCACGGATTTCTCAACGTCGCGATCGAGGGGAAGTCGTTGTGGATTGAACTGGAGACGCCCGGGGCGGACATCGTGGGCTTTGAACATCCGGCTCGATCAGACGAAGACAAGGCCGCGATCGCGGAGGCGAAGGTGCGCCTGGACGACCCGGTCAGCCTGTTCGGTATTCCGGCGCAGGCGTCCTGCACGCCGGAGGAGGTCTCGGTAACACCGGTGGGATATGCGCTGGACACGGACGACGACCATCACGACGAGGACGATGGGCACGATCACGACGAGCACGTCGACGATGAACACGAAGAAGCGCACGACGACGAAACGGAGTCACACGCGGAATTCCACGCGGAGTATCGGTTGCAGTGCGCCGATCCGGCAGCGATCACCAGCCTGACCCTCACCTACTTCGATGTCTTTCCGGGCGCGGAGGAGCTGGAGGTAACCCTCATCACGGACGACGGGCAAAGCCGCCAGGAGGTCACATCCGCTGAGCCGGTCGTGCATCTGAGCGGGGACTAGCCCGCAATTCTCACCAGGGTCATGGTCTGCGCGACGCTCTCCAGCCCACAGAGCAGGAAAGCCGCGAAGCGCGATGTGGGGCATCGGGCGAGGGGCTTGACGCACTCTGTGGGCTGGAGAGCGCCGCCCTTCGGGTCGCGCCCAGGCGCCCGCCCGCGGCGTCGCGGGCCTCAACCGTATTCCCTGATACGCTTTTCGGCCCGCTCCTGGCGGATCGAACGCCTGGGCGCGACGCAGGCCGTGACCCTGGTGAGAATTGCGGGCTAGTCCTCACCGGCAAGTGCCTGCTCTTCAGCCGCGCCGATGGCCTCGACGGACCACATCTTTTCCAGGTTGTAGAGGGCGCGGATTTCGGGCCGGAAGACGTGCACGATGATGTCGCCGGCATCGATCAGCACCCAGTCCGAGTTCTCGCGCCCCTCAGCAGCGAGCGCCGGCGTGCCGTCGTCTTTGAGCTGCTTCAGGAGTCGTTCCGCCACCGCATTGACATGGCGTTTCGACCGTCCGCTGGCGATGACCATGAGGTCGGCGATCGTGGTCTTGCCGTCGAGGTCGATGGTGACGATGTCCTCCGCCTTGGCGTCTGCAAGAGCGCCGGCGACGGCCCGGTGAAGCGCCTCGGCATCGGCCTTGACCGACTCCCGACGCGTGGACCTAACAGGTCGATCAGGTACCGTTATGGTGTTCCTCCAGCCTCCCCCTATTAGCCCGCAGCACCGCTAGCGGCGCGCAACGCTGTCGCCGAGGCTGGATGCAGCGGACCATGGATAACCATCCAGGCGGGCGGCTTGCTCCGCGCGAGCCCTGTCGCTCGGCGTTCCGCCATTCTTTGGCGAGCGAATCGTTTCGCAGGCTTAACCACACTGGCATAGCGAGAGTAAGGCCAGCGGTCGATGACCGCAACGGGTAGTGCCCGGAAGAGCGCGGGCCAGCGCCGCCACTCCGCGAGCGTCGGCAGGTTGTCGGCGCCGACGATCCAGACCAGCCGGTGCCGCGGGAAACGTTGCTTGAGGCGGACGACCGTGTCGACCGAGTAGCAGCTGCCGAGGCGGCGTTCGATATCGCTCACGCGGAGCCGCCGGTCGCCCGCCGCGGCCTTCGCGCTGGCGAGGCGCTCGTCGAACGCCGCCATTCCGGCGCGGGGCTTGAGCGGGTTCTGCGGCGAGACCAGCCACCAGACCTCTTGCAGGCCCAGGCGCTTGAGCGCCAGCAAGCTGATATGGCGATGACCCTCATGGGCCGGATTGAAGGAGCCGCCGAGCAGGCCGATCCTGCGCCCCGGCGGCCGTGCGCCCGCCGCACTGCCCGGCACAGGCCGCGACCGCCGCCGGCGCATGGGCACGAGCGGGGTCAGGGGCGAACCTGCCCGTCGCCGTAGACCTTGTACTTGTAAGTGGTGAGCTGCTCGACGCCCACCGGCCCGCGCGCATGCAGCTTGCCGGTAGAGATTCCGATCTCGGCCCCCATGCCGAACTCACCGCCGTCGGCGAACTGGGTCGAGGCGTTGTGCAGCACGATCCCGCTATCGACGCCTTCCATGAAGCGCTCGGCGGCGGCGGCGTCCTCGGTGATGATGCTGTCGGTATGGTGGGAGCCATGCTCGTTGACGTGCTCGATCGCCGCGTCGAGCCCGTCCACCACCCCGACCGAGATGATCGCGTCGAGATACTCGGTTCCCCAGTCGGCCTCGTTCACCGGCACGACCCGCGTGTCCAGCGCCTGTACGCGCGCATCGCCCCGCACCTCGCAGCCCGCGTCGAACAGGGGCGCGAGGATTGCGGGCAGCGTGTCCGCGGCGGCAGCGTCGACCAGCAAGGTCTCCGCCGCGCCGCAGATTCCGGTCCGCCGCATCTTGGCGTTGAAGGTGACGTCGCGCGCCTTCTCGGGATCGGCGGCGGCATGCACGTAGACGTGGCAGTTGCCGTCCAGGTGCGCCATCACGGGCACACGGCTCTCCGCCAGCACCCGCTCGATCAGCGAGCGACCACCCCGCGGCACGATCAGGTCGAGCGCGTCGTCCATACGGAGCAAAATGCCCACCGCGGCGCGATCGGTCGTGGGCACCAGCTGGATGCAGCCTGCCGGCAGCCCGGTCTCGGCAAGTGCCGTGCGCAGCGACGCCGCGATGGCGCGCGAAGAGTGGTAGCTCTCGGAGCCGCCGCGCAAGATCGCCGCGTTCCCTGCCATGAGGCAGAGCGCACCGGCGTCGGCGGTCACGTTGGGCCGCGATTCGTAGATGATCCCGATAACGCCGATCGGCACCGAGACCCGGTGGATGCGAAGCCCGTTGGGCCGCTCCCACTCGCCCAGCAGGCGCCCGAGCGGGTCGTCGAGGGCAGCCACCTGCTCGACACCGGTGGCCATCGCCTCGACCCGGCCGGGATCGAGAGCGAGCCGGTCGAGCAAGGCGCCGCTCAGGCCGGACGCCTCGGCGGCCGCCATGTCCCTGGCGTTCGCCTCAAGGATCGCCGCTACGTCGCTGCGGATTGCCGCCGCCGCCGCCTTGAGTGCACGCCGCCTGTCCTCGGCCGAGCTTGCCGCGAGCGCCCGCGCCGCCGCGCGCGCCTCGGCACCGAGCGCGGCCATCTCGGCGGCGATGTCCTGTTCGGTTTCGCGGTTTCGCGCCGCCTCGGCCATGCTCACGGTCCTTGCTCCTCGTCGAGCACGAGATCGTCGCGGTGGACCATCTCGGCGCGGCCACGGTAGCCGAGGATCCGTTCTATTTCACGGGATTTGTGGCCGACGATACGGCGCGCGTCGGCAGCAGAATAGGCCACCAGGCCGCGGCCGGCCTCGCGCCCCTGCCCAACCCTGATCGCCACCGCGTCGCCGCGTTCGAAGGCGCCTTCCACCGCCTTCACGCCGGCCGGCAGCAGGCTCCGGCCTTGGAGCAGCGCGCGCCAGGCGCCATCGTCGATCACGAGGGCGCCGCGGGGCTCGAGCGCGCTCGCGATCCAGCTCTTGCGGGCCGCGCGCGGCGTCGCGGTGGAGACAAACCAGGTCGAGCGGGCGCCGCCTTCCAGCGCGGCGAGCGGGCGCTCCACCGCACCTTTCGCGATCACCATGTGGCAGCCCGCCGCCATCGCGTGCTTGGCCGCGGCGATTTTGGTCACCATGCCGCCGGCGGCACTCGGCGTGCCGATGTCGCCCGCCATCGCCTCGATCTCGGGCGTGATGCGCTCGACCCTGGGGATCCATCGTGCCTGCTCATCGTGCCGCGGGTCGCTCTCGTAGAGGCCGTCGACGTCCGAGAGCAGGACCAGCAGATCGGCGCTCATCATCACGGCGACCCGCGCCGCGAGGCGGTCATTGTCGCCGAAGCGGATCTCACTGGTGGCGACGGTGTCGTTCTCGTTGATCACCGGCACGGTTTCGAGCGAGAGCAGCGTGTTGATGGTGCTGCGCGCGTTCAGGTAGCGCCGGCGCGCCTCGGTGTCCTCGTGAGTCAGGAGAATCTGCGCGACGCCGATGCTGTGGCGGGCGAGCGCCGACTGATACGCATGAGCCAGCCTGATCTGCCCGCACGCCGCCGCCGCCTGCATCTCTTCCAGCCTCAGAGCGCCCGACGTAAGGCCGAGATGGCGGCGCCCGATCGCGATCGCGCCGGACGAGACGATCAGCACGTCCTTGCCGCGCTCGCGAAGCCGGGCAACGTCCCGCGCGAGGCCGTCGAGCCAGGCTTCGTTGAGGGCGCCGGTCTCCGGGTCGGCCAGCAGGGCCGAGCCGATCTTGACCACGGTGCGCGCCGCGTTGGCGAGCGAGGGTTGCATCACTCGAAATCATGGTCGGCGGGTGCGCCGACGGCACGGTGAGCGGCGGCGAGCACCTCGCGCACGCCCTCGCCGGCAACGCCCGAGAGCAGATGAACCGCCGAGCCCGATGCTTCGGTCAGGCAGTCGTGCTGGTGTGCCCGTTGGTCCTCGCCGAGCGCGTCCACCTTGTTCAGGCAAAGGATCTCGGGTTTCGCCGCAAGCCCGTGGCCATATGCGTCGAGCTCGGTGCGCACGGTCCGGTACGCCTGCGCCATGTCGGCCTGCGTGCCGTCGACGAGATGGATCAGAACCCCGCAGCGCTCGATGTGGCCGAGAAACCGGTCCCCCAGCCCCGCGCCGCCGTGGGCGCCTTCGATCAGGCCGGGAATGTCGGCCAGCACCAGCTCCTCGTCGCCCACGGCTGCGACGCCAAGATGAGGCACGAGGGTGGTGAAGGGATAATCGGCGATCTTGGGCCGCGCCCGGCTGACTGCGGCGAGGAAGGTCGACTTGCCGGCATTGGGCAGGCCCACAAGGCCGGCATCCGCCAGTAGCTTGAGGTGCAGCCTGATCCAGCATTCCTCGCCGTCGCCCCCCGTATCGGCGCGGCGCGGCGAGCGATTGGTCGACGACTTGAAGCGCGCGTTGCCGCGCCCGCCGCTGCCGCCCTGCGCGAGCAGGGCGCGGGCGCCGACCTCCGCTAGGTCGGCGATCGGCGCATCGCCCGTCTCGGCGAGAATCTCCGTCCCCACCGGCACGGCGAGCACCACATCGGCGCCACGGGCACCGGCCCGGCATGCGCCCTGGCCATGCTCGCCCCGGCCTGCCTTCACGTGCTGGCGAAAGCGAAAATCGATGAGGGTGTTGAGCCCTTCGACGGCCTCGGCGAAGACCGAGCCCCCGTCACCGCCGTCGCCGCCGTCGGGTCCGCCACGCGGCTCGTTCTTGGCACGCCGGAAGCTGACGCAGCCGCTGCCGCCTGCGCCGCTTTGCACATGAATCTTGGCTTGATCGAGAAACCGCATGACGCGGGTCCCTCGCGCGGTGCGCGCCCGCTGCCGGGCGCGCGGGTGAGCGCGGTCTTACGCGCTCGGCTCGACCGAGACGACTGTCTTTCCGCCGCTGCGCCGCGCGAACTTCACATGGCCGTCGGTCAGCGCAAAAAGCGTGTGATCGCGCCCGATCCCGACGTTCTCACCGGGGTGCCACTTGGTGCCCCGCTGGCGCGCGATGATGTTGCCAGGGATCACCGTCTCGCCGCCGTACTTCTTGATGCCGAGGCGTCGGCCCGCCGTATCCCGGCCGTTGCGCGAACTGCCACCTGCCTTCTTGTGCGCCATCAGCTCTTCTCCTCCGCCGGCTCGTCCGCAGCAGACTCCGCAGTCTCCTCGGCCGGCGTTTCGGTCGTCTCGTCTGCCGGTGCTTCGGCCGCCGGCGCCTCGCCTGCTGGCGCTTCGGCTGCCGCATCGGCCGTCTCGTCTGCCGGTGCTTCGTCCGCCGGCGCCTCGTCTGCCAGTGCCTCGGCTGCCGTATCGGCCGTCTCTTCTGCCGGCGGAGCAGCGGTCTCTTCCACCGGCGGTTCGGCCGGCTCCGGGGTCGCCGCCTCAGTGGGCGCGGGTGCGGTCTCCTCGGTCGTCTCGACCTTGGTAGCCGGCTTCTTTCGGGTCCTCGGCTTGGCCGCAGCCTTCGCTCTCGTCGAACTCTTGGCCTTGGTGCCGGCTGCCTCTTCGCCTTCCGCCGTCGCGGCCTTCTTCTTCCGGCGTGCGCGCCGCTTCTGGCCCGCCGCCAGAATTTCGTCGATGCGAAGCACGGTGAGCTCCTGCCGGTGCCCGCGCTTGCGC
>JAPOPO010000416.1 GCA_026712885.1 Rhodospirillales bacterium
CCAATCGGTGGACGAGGTCATCGAGGAGTTTCTGAGCCACCGCGCCGGCCACGAGATCGACGGCGAGCGCTACGCGGTGCCCCACCGCCGCCACTTCGAGCGCACGGTGCGCGAGGCGGCGGCGCGGGCGGACGAGTTCGATGCCCTGGTGGCGGCGACGCTGGCGGAACACTGGAGCATGGACCGCCTGGGGGCCGTGGTACGCGCGCTCCTGCGGGCCGCCACTTGCGAGCTCGCGGCCTGCCCGGACGTGCCGGCGCGCGTGGTGATCAACGAGTACGTCGAGCTCGCGCGCGCCTTCTTCTCCGAGCGGGAACCCGCCTTCGTCAACGGCGCGCTCGATAGTCTGGCGCGGCGGCTGCGCGAGGCGGAGATGGCGGACGGAGCGGACCATGACCGGCCGGCGCAAGAGCGGTGAATTCGACCTTATCGCCCGCTTCTTCGAGCCGCTGAGCCGCGCCGTGCCGGGCGCCTTCGCGCTCGGCAACGACGGCGCGCTGCTGACGCCGGCGGCAGGCGCGAGCCTCGTCGTCACCAAGGATCTGATGGTGGCGGGCGTGCACTATCCGGAGGGCGAGGAGCCCGCGGTCCTCGCGCGCAGGCTGCTCCGCGTGAACCTCTCGGACCTTGCGGCCATGGGAGCCACAGCGACGGCCTATGCGCTGGGTCTCGCGCTGCCCGAGGGCACCGACGACACGTGGGTGGAGGCCTTTGCCGCAGGTCTCGCCCGCGACCAGAAGGCATTCGGCGTCGCGCTGATCGGCGGCGACACGGTGGCGACCGGGGGGCCGGCGGTGCTCTCGCTCACGGCCTTCGGCACGGTCGTGGGCAATGCCTGCCTCACCCGCTCGGGCGCGAGGGTGGGCGACGATGTCTACGTCTCGGGGACCATCGGCGACGCGACGCTGGGCTTGCGCGGGGTGCAGGGCGGCCTCGCCGCGCTGCCGCCAGAGGACCGCGCGGCGCTTGAAGTGCGCTTCCGCCGGCCCGAGCCGCGGCTCGGGCTCGGTGCGGCGCTTGTCGGGCTCGCGACCTGCGCCATCGATGTCTCCGACGGGCTGGTGGCCGATCTCGGCCACCTCTGCGCTGAATCCGGGGTCGCGGCCCGCGTCGCGGCGGATGCCGTGCCGCTGTCGGACCCGGCACACCACGCGCTCGCTGCGGGCGAGGCCGATATCGCCGATCTCGTGACTGGCGGGGACGACTACGAGCTGCTGTTCTGCGCGCCACCGTCGGCGCGGAGCGATATCGACGCGCTGGGCCGCCGCCTCCACCTCGCGCTCACACGCATCGGTGCGATCGAGCCGGGACAGGGAATCACGGTCTTGGGCGCCGACGGTCAGCCGTTATCGATCACGCAAGCGGGCTATCAGCATTTCTAGGGGCGCCGGTCCGAAGCGTTGACCGGCCGGGGCCGGCTGGTCATAAGAGGGCCGGGCTGAACTCCAGCCCGAGGCGGCGAGGGAGAAGGGCGCCATGATCGATCTCTATTACTGGCCGACGCCGAACGGGTGGAAGCTCACCATCCTCTTCGAGGAGCTCGGCATCCCGTACAACGTGATCCCCGTGGACATCAACAAGGGCGAGCAGTTCGAGGCGGACTTCCTCAGCATTGCGCCCAACAACCGGATGCCGGCGGTGGTCGACCCCGACGGCGCGGACGGCAAGCCGCTCTCGCTCTTCGAATCCCGCGCCATCATGCTGCCCTACGCCGGCAAGCAAGCCCGCTCCCTCCCCGCCAACGAGCGGGGCCGGGGCGCGGCGGGGCACGCACTCCTCGTCGACCTGTTGCA
>JAPOPO010000417.1 GCA_026712885.1 Rhodospirillales bacterium
CCAGCTCATCCGCGACCGGCCGCGGCAGCTCGCAGATCACCAGTTCCCCGCTCTTGGCCCGGCGCATCGTCAGCAGCGGGCCGTCCACGGCATCTCGCCGCAGCGTGGAGGCGTCTCGGATAGCCAGGCCCGAATAGCGCATCAGCATCAGCAGCGCCCGTTCCCGCGTCGCGCCGCCCGCGGCATTGAACATCGCGCGGATCTCCTCGCGCGTGCAGGGCATCGTCGGCGCCGCGTCGTTCTTCGGCGGCTTGAGCTTGGCGACCGGCGAAGCGGCGATCCAGTCCGCGTCGAGGGTGAAGTCGAAGAAGCGCTTCAGCAGCGCGAGGCGCAACTGGTGCGTCGCGGGCTTGATCTTCCACGACGAGCGCCATTCCCGCAGCGCTGCGGCGTCGATCTCGGAGACCTCGCTCATGCCGTGCTCCTGAGCGAAATCGCGCAGCTGGCCGAGTACCGCCCTGTAGTTGTCGAGGGTGGAGGCCCCCAGGTTCCGCGACCGGCCGTCCTCGAGGAACGCGGCGCACGCGTCGGAGAGCTTCATGCAGCCCCCCCCTCGAGCGGCCCGGTGAAGGCGTCGGGTGCACCTCCGGGGAACCAGCGGTACAGAGTGTTCCGGCTGATTCCGAATCGCCGGGCGACCTCGGCTGCGGGGATGCTCGGGTCCGCCAGCAGCGCCTGGGCCGCGCGCACGTTCGCCCTCTCGTGGAAACGCGAGGGACGCCCGAGGCGCCGGCCGGTCGTACGCGCCACGCGGTGGGCGTCGGCCGTCCGTTCCCTGCGGAGGTCGGCTTCGAAGCGGGCCATCGCGCCGAAGACCGCGAACACGGTCCCGCCGTCCGGCGAGCCGGTATCGATGGATTCCGTCAGCGATACGAGGCGGCACTGGCGGCGTTGCAGCTCCCCTGCGAGGGCGACCAAATGCCGGAGCGAGTGGGCCAACCGGTCGAACCTCCAGACCACGAGGGTGTCGTTTGTGCGTAGCGAGCCGAGCGCCGCATCCAGTTGGGGACGGCCCTGCCTCCGGCCCGAGCTGCGGTCGGTGAAGATCCTGTCGCAGCCCCGCTCGCGGAGCGCCTGGATCTGGCAGGCAGGATCCTGGCCTGCCGCCGAGAGCCTTGCGTAGCCGACGGTCATGTCTTCATCCTCCCATCTCCCCTGAAATCCCGCTAGACGGGTTTCAAGATCGTTTTCGTGACATCTCTTGACGACTATGTTCTTAATGTAGCGCTTCCATGAGTGACGCCGCAGAACGAAAACAGGCCAATTTCTCGGCTGGGGGTTGCTGTCGACCGATTCGGTGAGGCCGGGAACGCGCGGCCACGGTCTTGAGGGTTAGCTGTTGCCTGTCCGGATGGGGCGGCAGCCCGGGCGTCGTCGCTGTCCTCGTCGTGATACCGTCTTGGGAATGAGCGAATCGGTTAGGGAGCGTCTTGTGCTTGCGGAGGGCAAGCGGCCGCATCGAACGGTTGCTGTGCCTCGGCAGGAAGACCAATCGACACCAACCCCGTCGGTCACCCCGAGATTGCGCGCGGCCGGCCTGCGGATCGCACGGCCACTTGCGACACAGCCTGTGATGCCGAGTCGGTGATGCGGAGCGATCCGGATAGCCGCCCGGACTCCCCGGGGGACGCTGAAGCCGACCGGGAACGGTGGGAGGACGTCATTGCGGATTGCACCGTGGCGATCCGCCTCCACCCCGGCTCCGGCCGGCTCTATGTCGAGCGCGGCGACGCTTTGTCCTGCCTGGGACGCTACGAGGAAGCCATCGCCGACTACGACCGGGCGATCGGCCTCGACGCGGACAATGCGGCAGCCTACTTCAAGCGCTGTCTGGCGAGGTCGGAACTCGGCCTGCACGTAGAGGCCATTGAGGACTACGACG
>JAPOPO010000575.1 GCA_026712885.1 Rhodospirillales bacterium
ATTCTGGCGGGGAGAATGAACGGGAATGCTGATCGGCTATGCGCGGGTCTCCAAGGCCGATGGGAGCCAGCTCCTGGACCTGCAGCGCGACGCGCTTCTCGACGCCGGCGTCGCCGCGGAGCGCGTCTACGAAGACCGCGCCTCCGGACGCAAGGATCACCGCCCGGGCCTCGACGCCTGCCTCAAGGCGCTGCAGCCGGGGAACACGTTCGTCGTGTGGAAGCTCGACCGGCTCGGACGCGATCTGAAGCACCTGGTGAGCACCGTGGACGAGCTGCGCGCCCGCGGTGTGGGTCTTCGCGTGCTCGCCGGCGCCGGCGCCGGCGCCGAGATCGACACCACCACTGCGAACGGGCGTCTGGTGTTCGGGATCTTCGCGGCGCTGGCGGAGTTCGAGCGCGAACTCATCGTCGAACGCACCCGCGCTGGCCTTGCGGCGGCCCGGGCGAGAGGTCGCCAGGGCAGACGGCCGCGCAAGATGGATCGCGCCATGCTTCGAATGGCGATGAGCGCCATGGCTTCGCGCGAGACCAACGCGCAGGACCTCGCGCGTCGGCTCGGGATCACCACGACGACGCTGTACATGTACGTCAACGGCGATGGCACGGTGAAGGCGCCGGGTCAGAAGCTGCTCGATGCGGCTTCGACATGAGCTCAGGGCCGGACAGAGGTCACGCGTTGTTGTCTGGCGATGGTGTCGGCGATCCAGGTACGGGGTTTGTCGGTGGGTTTGAGTTCGGTGTTCCGCAGCCGTTGCCGGAGGGCGTCCGGCTCGAGCATTCCGTATCTCCACAGGTCGCCGGTGTAGCGCAGGTCCTTGTCCCGCCCTGCTGCGTATTTCGCGATCGCGATGTCGTGCACTTCGATGCACCAGCCGGTGGCTCCGTTGGTATTGGGGTTGCGGATGGGGAACAGGCGGGTGCGCCATCCGGCGGGCAGTGAGGCGGTGGAGGGGCTCACGCCGTCGGCGTGGATGCCGTGGGTTGTGTCGAACGCCGTATCGGGCCCCAGCGCCCCGTCGATGTAGTCGGACAGGTGCGGCGCGCCCGGTGCGTAGATGTCGGCCTCCATCGACACAAGCAGCGGTTCGGGTGCGCTCGGCATGCTGCGCGAGCGGGAACGCACGGACCCTGATCGATCGCGGATGGGCGCCGTCGTGGCAGCCTTCGCCAGGACGGCCGCACGTCCCTTGGAATCGCGCCCTCGACAGTACAGGCGGCGATGGACAACGAAACCCGATTCGTCCTCAACACCTTCTCCTTCCTCATCTGGGGTGGGCTGGTGATGTGGATGTGCGCGGGGTTCACGATGCTGGAGGCCGGGTCCGTGCGCACCAAGAACGCATCGGTCATCTGCCTGAAGAACATCGGCCTCTACTCCATCGCCTGCCTGACCTTCTACATCGTGGGCTACAACATCATGTTCACGGGCGTCGAACCCGGCGGCTGGTTCGGCTCGCTCGACCTGCTCCACGGCCCCACTGCCGACGAGCGCGCGCTGCTCGGCGGCGACGTGCCGGCCGCCGCGGCGGTCACGGAGCAGGGCCACGCCGCGATGTCCGAGTGGCTCTTCCAGATGGTGTTCATGGCTTCCGCGGCGTCAATCGTGTCCGGCACCCTGGCCGAGCGGGTGAAGCTTTGGTCGTTCTTCGTCTTCATCGTGGTGCTGACCGCGGTCATCTACCCGATAGTCGGCGCCTGGACCTGGGGCGGCGGCTGGCTCGCCGCGATGGGGTTCCGGGACTTCGCGGGTTCGACCGTCGTCCACTCGACCGGCGGATGGGCGGCGCTCGCCGGGGTGCTGATCGTCGGCGCGCGCAAGGGCAAGTTCCGCGCCGACGGCACCGTCAAGTCCACCCCGCCCACCAACGTGCCGGCGGTGACGCTCGGCGTGTTCATCATCTGGCTGGGATTCCTGGGCTTCAACGGAGGCTCGCAGCTCGCGCTCGGCGGCGCGGCCAACGCGGTGGCGATCGGCAACGTCCTCGTCAACACCAACCTCGCGGCGGCGGCGGGGGTGATCACCGCATTGATTCTCTCGCGGCCGGTGTTCGGACACGTGGATCTTCTCGCGTCGCTCAACGGCGCGATCAGCGGACTGGTGGCAATCACGGCGGGGCCGGACATCGTGGAGCATTGGTGGCCCGTCGTCATCGGCTCGATCGGCGCCGTCACGTGCACGTTCGGCATGAAGCTGCTGCACCGGCTGAAGATCGACGACG
>JAPOPO010000420.1 GCA_026712885.1 Rhodospirillales bacterium
GAGGTGACGATGGACACCTTCGATTCCAACGAGGCCATGCTGGCTACGCTCAAGGCGGGCAAGCTCGGCTCCTACGACGTGGCCGTGCCGGGCGACTACATGGTCGAGATCATGATCGGCGAAGGCATGCTCGACACCGTCACGGACGGCGAGCTCGCCAACTTCGGCAACATCGAGCAGCAGTGGCTGGATGTGCCCTTCGATATGGGCCGCATGCACTCGATCCCCTATCAGTGGGGCTCGACCAGCTTCTCGGTCAACCGGGACGTCTATCAGGGCGATATCAACGACACCGGCATCGTCTACGACCCGCCGGATGAGCTGAAGGGCAAGATCAACGTGCTCGACGCCCAGGGCGAGGTCATGCTGCTGGCCTCTCTGCATCTCGGCATTCCGCAGTGCTCGACCGATCGCGAGCAGCTGAAGCAGCTCGATGCGCTGCTGCAGGCGGCCAAGCCGCACTGGGCCTCCTTCAACTCCGACGGCGCCAAGGACGTGCTGGTCTCCGGCGATGCCGCCGTGGGGATGATCTGGAACGGCTTCGGCGCCAAGGCGCGGGCGGAGGGCGCCAACATCGAGTACGCCTATCCGCGCCAGGGCTACGTCGTCTGGATGGACAATGTCGTGCTGCTCAAGGACGCGCCCAATCGGGCCAGCGCGATCAAGTTCATGGACTTCCTGCTGGAGCCGGAGAATATTGCCGCGGTCACCAACTACGCGCGCTATGCAGCGGGCGTGACAGGCGTGGCGCCGCATCTCGATCCGGAGCTGGCCTCGGCACCTGAGTCGGTTCCGCCGGCCGATGCGCCTGCCGGCACCTTCGTCGCGGTGTGCGATCAGGCGACACAGGAGGTCTACGACTCCATCTGGACCCGCCTGAAGAAGTAGACGCTTTCACTTGAGGCCGGGCGGCGCGCAACCAGAGGGCGCGCCGCCCGTTCTTCAGCCGCCGGCGCCGATTACCGCGAGCGGCGCCTGGTCGCGTCTCGACACCATGTCTAATGATCCGTATTATACGGACCATGCGGACCGGAGTGAGAGGCATGCAGCGAGTCACGTCACGCGAGTTCCAGCGCAACTTCGGGCGCTGTCAGGACGAGGCGCTGAAGGCACCGCTGGCGATCACCCGGAACGGACGGGAGCGGCTCGTGATTCTCTCGGTCGACGAGTATGAGCGCCTCAAGCGGCGGGACCGTCGAGCGCTTGCCGTAGAAGAGCTTTCCGACGCTGAGATCGAGGCGATCAGCCGCGCCGAGCCGCCGCCCGAGGCTGCCCAATACGATCATGAGTTGACGGCCGAGCATGGCGCGGATTCCTGATCCGCAGCACGGACTCGTCATCAGCTACGCTTATCTCTGGCAGCGCGACGCGACACAGAGTCGAGAGGAAGGCACCAAGTACCGCCCCGCTGTCGTCGTCCTGGCGGTGGAGTCCGACGACGAACACGGCAAGATTGTCCTCGTCGCCCCGATCACGCACCGGAAGCCCGACGATCCCACGACGGGTGTTGAGATACCCCCGCTGACCAAGCGCCGCCTCGGACTCGACCCGGAGCGATCCTGGGTCATCGTGTCGGAGGTGAACAGGTTCGAATGGCCGGGGCCGGACCTTGTGCCCGTCGCACCGGGGCAGTGGGCGTATGGCATTCTGCCGGCAGGCCTGTTTCGGATTGTCCGCGATCGCCTCGCGGGCCTGGCGCGGCAACGCAAGCTCGCCCAAGTCAGACGCGAGCCGTAGCTGCGTTGAGACATCCAGGTCGGATCGGTCAGGGAGTGGGCGGCCCGCCGATTACCGCGAGCGGCGCCTGGGCCTCGATATCGCTCACCACGTCGATCACGGCCGGCCGGCCGGCGGCGAAGGCCGTCTCGAGCGCGCCGGGGATGTCGGCGGGGTTTTCGACGCGAATTCCGAGCGCCCCCATGGCCTCGGCGATGGTGGCGAAGTTGACGTCGTTGTAGGTCCAGAGCTCGCGTCCCCGCTCCGACTGCTGGCCGCCGTAAGCCCGATCGAAACCGGGCGACCCCTGATTGCCCGAGCTGTTGTTGTTCACCAGAGTGACGGTGTTGATGCCGCAGCGAACGGCGGTCTCGATCTCGCTGAGTTGGTACGAGAAGCCGGCATCGCCTGTGAACACGAAGACCGGGCGCTCCGGTGCGGCGCACTTCGCGCCCAGGCCGGCCGGGAAAGACCAGCCCAGATGGCCGGCGCTCCTGATGTAGCTCTGCGCGGGCGCGCGCAGGTCGTACATCCCGCCCATCCACATGCCCGAGTGGCCCGTGTCGGCCATGACGATGGCGTCCTCCGGCAAATGCCGAGAGAGCTCGCGGCAGATGCGCTCCGGCCGGATGGGCACGGCGTCCGATTCAAATAGGGGCCGGTAGCGATCGTGCCACTCCGCCACGATTTGGCGGGCGCGGGCTGTCCACGCCGTCCGTCGCTCGGCTGACCGGGGATTGGCATGGGCTAGCATCCAGTCGAGGGCCATCTTTGCATCGGCGCAGACCGCCGCCTCGAGCGGGTAGTTGCGGCCGAGCGACTGGGGCTCGATGTCGATCTGCACGGCGGGCGTGCCGATGGGCGGCACCTGCCAGAAATGCGTGGTCATGCCGCCGGTCTCGCTGCCGACGAAGCAGACGAGATCGGCCTCGCCCACCACCCGGTTGGCGCTCTCGCGCGAGTAGGTCCCGACGACGCCGACCGAGAGCGGATGATCGCCCGTAATGGTGTCCTTGCCGTGGAGCGAGGTCGCCACCGGGACGGCGAGCAGCTCGGCAAGCGCCACCAGTTCCTTAGCCGCGCCCGAAGCGCGCACGCCGCCGCCCGCGACGAAGACGGGCCGCTCGGCCGCCTCGATCGCATCGAGCGCCGCGCGGGCATGCTCGGGCGTGGGCGCCGGCCTGAACGGCGGCACCCGCGCGAACAGCTCTTCCGCCAGCGGCTCCATCTCCGCTTCCTCGTAGTCGATCTGCCCCTCGTTGCCCCGGAACTGCAGGTGCACCGGGCCGGGCTTGCCCGAGACGGCGACCCGGAAGGCCTGGCGCAGCAGGTCGGGAATGCGCGAGACCTCGTCCACGGTGGCGTTGAACTTGGTCACCGGCTCGAAGGCCGGCACGTCGTCCAGGTCCTGGTATGCCTTGCGGAACTTGGTGTGCGGGTCGCGCCCGCCGGTCATCGCGATCACCGGCGCGTTGGCGAGATGCGCGTCGCGCAGGCCGGCGGCAAGGTTGAGCGCCCCCACCACCTGAGCCATGCAGATGCCGGGGCGGCCGCACGCCCGCGCATAGCCGTCCGCCATGTAGGCGGCCGACTTCTCGGCGTGCACCTGGATGCGCCGGATCGCGGTCCGCCGCTCCATCTCGACCAGGGCGCGCCGGAGGATGGACGGCACCATGAACACATGCGTGACGCCGTATCCCTGCAGCATCTCCGCAAGAACCTCTGCGCCCGAGCGCTTCGCCATGTGCCCTCACCCCGCCTCGGATTTCGTCGCGTGCAGCTTACGGTGAGCCCCAAGAACTCACCACGGTCCAGAGAGCATCGTCAGACATGGTCTTGCCGGCACCGCTCAACTAACATCCGCTCCGCACCGCCCGACTGGGCCGGCCACCCAATGCCGATGACGGAAGCGCGAAACAGGGGGAATCAATGGAGTTATTTGATCTCGGCGATCGTCCGCCGCTGGGCGAGGTACCGAAGAAGATGCACGCGTTCCTCGTGCGCCAAGATCGCTTCGGCGAGCCCAGGGACGCATGGCAACGCGAAGTCATTGACACCCCCGAGATCGGTCCGCTCGACGTGCTCGTCTACGTCATGGCAACCGGGATCAACTACAACAACGTCTGGGCGGCGCTCGGCATACCCGTCGACGTCATCGCCGACCGGCAGAGGAAGGGGGAGCCCGAAGACTTCCATGCCGGCGGCAGCGACTGCTCGGGCATCGTCTTCGCGGTCGGCGATCAGGTGACGAACGTCCGCCCCGGTGACGAGGTCGTCGTCCACAGCGGCTGGTGGGAGCCGGACGACCCGTGGGGGCTGTCGGGCCGCGACCCCATGCTCGCAGAAAGCACGCGCATCTGGGGCTACCAGACCAATTACGGAAGCTATTGCCAGTTTGCCCGGGCCCAATCCCATCAGTGTCAGCCGAAGCCCAAGCATCTCTCGTGGGAGGCCGCCGGCTGCTACCTGCTCTGCGCTTCGACCGCGTACCGAATGCTCATGGGCTGGGCGCCGAACGTCGTCGAAGAGGGTGACTATGTCCTGGTGTGGGGTGCCGCCGGCGGGCTCGGCGCGTTGGCGCTGCAGATCGTCACGGCAAACGGTGGCAAACCGGTGGCGGTCGTGTCCGATGAAGAGAAACGGCAGTTCTGCCTCGACAATGGCGCCGTCGGCGTGATCAATCGAAACGAGTTCGACCACTGGGGGCCAATGCCCGACACCGCCAGCAAGGAGTGGGGGCAGTGGTTCAAGGGCGCCCGGGCGTTCGGCAAGGCTTTTTGGGACGCGGCCGGCGAGAGAGCGAGCCCCCGCATCGTCTTCGAGCACCCGGGC